>CABKMC010000157.1 GCA_902373455.1 uncultured Streptococcus sp. | reverse complement strand
AACTTTCTAATCATTAATGAATCTATTTTAAACATCAGAAAGGAACGTTTGGTTACTTGGTGTGACTGAATTCCTTTTTCTACAAAAGACTACTCAACATTCTTTGAAAGGAGTTGAACACGCCCTGAGTGCTGTGTGAAAAAGATAAATTTCTAATTTTCACTTTGTATTTTACGGGCTTTGTATCTTATATGAGTAATATCCAGAATATGTCCTTGGAGGACATCATGGGGGAGCGCTTTGGTCGCTACTCCAAATACATTATTCAAGAACGGGCTCTTCCTGATATTCGGGATGGCTTGAAACCTGTTCAACGGCGGATTCTTTATTCTATGAATAAGGACGGCAATACCCATGACAAGGGCTACCGTAAGTCTGCCAAGTCTGTCGGGAACATCATGGGGAATTTTCACCCTCACGGGGACAGTTCCATCTATGATGCCATGGTCCGCATGTCTCAAGACTGGAAGAACCGCGAGATCCTAGTTGAAATGCATGGAAACAATGGTTCCATGGACGGTGATCCGCCAGCGGCCATGCGTTATACCGAGGCGCGTTTGTCTGAAATTGCTGGCTATCTTTTGCAAGATATCGAAAAGAACACAGTGCCATTTGCCTGGAACTTTGACGATACAGAAAAAGAGCCAACTGTTTTGCCGGCAGCTTTTCCAAACCTTTTGGTCAATGGAGCTACAGGGATTTCAGCTGGTTACGCAACAGATATTCCACCACATAACCTCGCTGAAGTCATCGATGCAGTGGTCTACATGATTGACCATCCATCTGCCAAGGTAGACAAACTCATGGAGTTTTTACCTGGACCTGATTTTCCAACGGGTGCCATTATCCAGGGTCGGGATGAGATCAAGAAAGCCTATGAAACCGGTAAGGGCCGTGTGGTTGTCCGCTCTAAAACTGAGATTGAGCAGCTCAAAGGCGGTAAGCAGCAAATCGTGGTTACCGAGATCCCTTATGAGATCAACAAGGCAGTCTTGGTCAAGAAGATCGACGATGTCCGTGTTAACAACAAGGTGGCCGGTATTGCGGAAGTCCGGGATGAGTCTGACCGAGATGGTCTTCGCATTGCCATTGAGCTCAAAAAAGATGCCAATGCAGACTTGATCTTGAATTACTTGTTCAAGTATACAGACCTGCAGGTCAATTACAACTTCAATATGGTGGCGATTGACAATTATACCCCTCGTCAAGTGGGGATCGTACCGATTCTCTCTAGCTACATTGCTCACCGTCGGGATATTATTGTCGCTCGCTCGCGCTTTGATAAGGAAAAGGCAGAACGACGCCTCCACATCGTAGAGGGCTTGATCCGCGTCATTTCTATCCTCGATGAAGTCATCGCCTTGATCCGTGCTTCTGATAATAAGGCAGATGCTAAAGAAAACCTCAAGGTCAGCTACGATTTCACGGAAGAACAAGCAGAAGCTATTGTTACCTTGCAATTGTACCGCTTGACCAATACGGATATCGTCACCTTGGAAGAAGAGCATGCCAGTCTCAAGGAGCAAATCGCGACTTTGGCAGCCATCATTGGGGATGAACGGACCATGTTCAACCTCATGAAGAAGGAGTTGCGTGAAGTCAAGAAGCTCTTTGGGAATCCCCGTCGTAGTGAATTGCAAGACACTGCTAAAACGATCGAGATTGATACAGCCAGTCTCATTGTTGAAGAGGAAACCTTCGTCAGTGTAACCCGTGCGGGTTACATTAAACGGACCTCGCCTCGTTCTTTCAATGCCTCAACACTGGAAGAAGTCGGTAAGCGAGACGATGACGAGTTGATTTTCGTAGAGCCTGCTAAGACCACTCAGCACCTCTTACTTTTTACCAACTTGGGGAATGCCATTTATCGACCAATTCACGAATTGACAGATACCAAGTGGAAGGATATCGGAGAGCACCTCAGTCAGACCTTGACCAATTTTGAGCAAGAGGAAGAAATTCTCTTTGCGGAGATTGTGGATCGGTTTGAGGGAGTAACCTACTTTGCGGCAACTCAACAAGGACAAATCAAGCGCTTTGAACGCAAGGAATTGAGCCCATGGCGGACTTATCGTTCTAAATCGACTAAGTATGCTAAGCTAAAAGACCAAGACGACCGTATCGTAGCAGTTGCGCCAGTTGTCCTTGAAGACATCATGATTATTACCAAAAATGGGTATGGGTTGCGCTTCAATATTGAGGAGGTCCCTGTCGTAGGAGCCAAAGCAGCAGGGGTCAAAGCCATTAACCTGAAAGACGGAGATCAAGTTGCTGCCGCCTTTAAGTCAACGACTCCAAGCATGTACATTCTGACTCAACGAGGTAGTCTCAAACGGATGTTACAAGACGATATTCCTGTGACCAGTCGGGCTAAACGGGGACTACAGGTCTTGCGTGAGTTGAAAAATAAACCACACCGCGTCTTCAAGGCAGGTCCAGTCTTCACTGACCAGGGAGATTTTGATCTCTTTACGAGCCAAGATGAAGTGGCAGAACAAGATCAAATTCTTCAGATCACTTCTACAACAGGGCAGGTGACAGAAATTGATTTGACGCAATTAAGCATTTCTGAAAGAACAAGCAATGGATCCTTTGTCAACGATACCATTTCGGATCAAGAAGTTTTTTCAGCTACCATCAAATAAAAGAAAGCGTCGGTCCATTCTAGGACTGACTTTCTTTAAAAATAAATTTTCTGAAAATTGAAAATTTCGCTTGAAATTCTCATGAAATGGTGTACAATAGTGTACATAGATTGAGAAACTGAATCGACCTGCATCAGATCGACTAGGAATAGAAAGAATTAAAAGGAGCATTATCATGACAGTATCACTTGATTGGGAAAACCTTGGCTTTTCATATATGAAATTACCTTATCGCTATTTGGCATATTATCGCAATGGAGCTTGGGAAAAAGGAGAATTGACAGAAGATGCGACCTTGCATT
>CABKMC010000156.1 GCA_902373455.1 uncultured Streptococcus sp. | reverse complement strand
AAATAATCATCCAATGCATCTTGGATCGCATATTCAATGTCTGAATCGCTATCTTCCCACTCGTCCCAAAGTGCAAGCAAATAAGGAACTACTTCATAGGACATCGTGTCCACAGCACCAGTGACAAATGTAAAAATAGCAAATTCTGACACATCGGATAAACATCTAAGATTGGAAACATCCCTTAAATCTTCATTGGTGCATACCGAGCAAAACAATCGAATACACAAATTTAAGACAGATTCATCTTTCGTTTGATTCATCAGTTCAATCAACAATGGTTTAACTGAAAAATCCCCCTTTTTTAATATCTCTGCAATCAGTAAAATACATTCTTTTTCATCAGAAATAGACTCTAGATTAGTTTTCAACTCTTTAAGAGACAAAGGACTAACCCCACCAAAATCTACTCCTGTCAGTAGTAAGTTATTTTCCATCAAACCTAAAATCCATTCGTTCCTATTGTATTTTAAGACGTGTGATCACATCTCGCCCCGCCTAAATCAGCATACAATAAAACTAGTATAACAAAAACGAGTACAAAACGTGAAAACCATCCACATGAATATGAATGGTTTAGACTATATTATAATAAGGTTCTAGAATGAACTAGATATTCCCTTCATCATCGGCTTCTTCATCCTCTACAACCTCTACATTCAAGTAACCATTATCTAGGTATTCTTCATGAGTGATTTCACCGCTATGATACATAAATTGCTTATTTAATTTTATGGACATTTGCTTAAACTCTGAAAAGCTATCTGCTAATCCGTCTAGAGCCAAAAAGACATCTACAAAACCAGTTGTATAATCTTGATCTTTTGATGAAGAAATCTTATCTTTCTTTTTGTCTAACAAGGTAATTCCATTTTTTAATTGCTCCAAGTAGTCTTCTATTTCATTCTCACAAGTTTTTAAATCAATAAGATATTCAGAATTATCTATATGCTGTTTAATATTTAATTGTTCAAAAAAATCGATATATTGTCTTATTAGTTTGCTTACTTCAATCATTTATTTAGTCTCCGCCCTGCTCCTAATTTGGTCTTCATTTTGTTTATTGTACCGTCAATATTTATTACTTTTTTAAATTCTCCATTCGACTTAAATACTTCCAAATGGTCTTTATGCATACCATCTAAATATATCTGATCACCTTTTTTAAGCCCAGGAATACTCTTATCTACTACTTCATAAATAGTTTGTCCATCATATCGCTTCTTTGTCTTTCTCACCGAACTTTTTAACTGTTCACCAAAATCCGTCTCAAAAAATTCTTGCATATTATTAACTGGTGTAGGAATCGATCTTCCCCCACCTCTACCTTCGAATGCTGCAATCTTCTGTTTGTGATCGACTGAGATTTGTTGGATGCGATCGGCGAAATCATCTATCTTCGTTGAGACGTTAGACTTTGGTAGATTAACATTTCCATCCCCTGCAAGAGCAAAGGCAGGTTGACGTTGATTTCCAATGGAATCCATCATGTTTTGAACATTTTGTCGACCTGTTTCCATCGCATCATTGAAGTTCCGAACTTTATTGGAAAGCGCTTCTGCACCTGCCGCAACAGTTTTATTCTTCACATTTGAAACACGGTTCTTGAAGTGTTCAAAAGCTTCTCCAGCTTGAACCTTGACATCGCCCACCTTGGTCTTGACATCTGTCCAAGTTGATTTGACGCGATCTTTAATGCTAGCCTTAAAGCTAGTCGCTTCCCCACTGTGGATATTGACATTGGCTGCTTGACTAGCTCTATAGGATTTGTATTTATTTCCGAGGTGACCAATGGTACGCCCAATCATTTGACTGGTTGCTAGGTTCGTCAAGGCCATCTGAGGGTCTTCCACAAAGTCATGCCCAAACTGGGCAGTATCATAGACATTTGCTCCCATATGAGCAAATCTTTCAGCCGCAAGGAGCGACTCTGAAGCTGTTTTACCAGCTATCTTTGTGGCAGTTGTCAACCCACCAGACAAAAGTGTTGTTGTAGCTTCTGCTAAAGCCCACTGAGTTTGTTCTGTGGAGAGAACTTCTCCAGAGATGGTCTCTCCGGTTGTTGCACGATAAAGAGCTTCTCCTCCAACGAGTACAGTCCCAGCTCCATATGCTAACGGAGCAAGAGTTCCCCCAGAGGCAAAGGTCCCCACAACTAGCAAACTAACACCAAGGATCTTGACCCCAGTCTCCACCCAACCAAGCCATTGTTCATTGTCTTTAGAAAAGGTGGATTTCATCCGTTTGTATTCACCCATTTCGGTTGGATAGAAAGCATCCATCAACTCACGGTCACTCAAGTCCTTAAGCTTATTATACGTATCTCTATCAGATTTTTCAAGTTCTTTAAGGTGCTCCTTAGCCACTTTTAGCTTTTCCTTGTACTTCGCAGCAGCAGCTGGTATTGGACTCTTGTCACTATTTAGGATATCAGACAAAGTGAAATGTTTAGTATTGGTTGTAGTTTGCTCAATTTGTCCAACCATCCCATTATTGATATAAGACTTTTCAGTTTCTTTATAGGTAAGATGGTCAGTTTTATATTGATTTTTTCCCTCATTGACCTTGTTGAGGGCCTCCATGGCATCTTCTAGTCCACCGATGTACTTGTTTTCTATATTTTGTACGATCTCCTTGTGAACTTCCTTTAAGGCTCTCATAATTTTTAAAACCTTATGCTCCGCATCTAGAAAGTCACTTTCCGGCATGTCTTTTCCTAAGGTCCCTTCACCTTGAGCGACATAGAGATCCTCAACTTGATTCGTTTTAACAATCTCAGTGGCCTTTTTTATATCTCTCAATAAGTCAACAACTTGCTTGACATTATTCTCGCCCCAGCCTAGGTTATCACCTTTTTCAAAGTCACTTTTATTTGTATAATACTCTGTCATCAAGCACCTCGTTTATTGGTCCGTCCACTGTAGAGGATAGCGTCTTCTGATTTAGGGCCCGTATA
>CABKMC010000155.1 GCA_902373455.1 uncultured Streptococcus sp. | reverse complement strand
AATCTTTGTTGTCTTTATTTTTGGCATTAATAGAGAATTCTAAATTCTTATCAACTTTTAGACCCAGTTGGTTCAAATCAGGGAGGACTAGGTACAAGCCCATTTGGTGTTGAAACAGGGCGTTTTGGGGAATTTTACCTTGGATAAAATTGGAGTCTAATTTTTGTTTAATCGTGAAGGTCTTCCCATTGATATCTAATTGCGCGTCTAATCTTCCTGGATACTGATACCCATAAGCTAAGATTTCATTTTCTCCAAGCTCAACTTTTTGACCCGTCAGTTGCTCGTAAGTCGCCTGATCAAAAAAGTAGACTGTTCCCTCTGTCTTCATCTCCTGACCAGCTTGTTCATAAACCTCTAAGCTCCTTCCATCAATCTTTCGAATTTCAGCCGACCAGTATGTTGTCTGTGCCACCTGATAATCTGATAGATTTGTCGCATCGGCTGTTTTCTTAATTTGAGCTTGAACATCCTTGATAACTGGTTCTGTCTCAGCATCTGAAGGCATATGCCCCACACTAATCATGTAATCAGAAGGGTAAACAGTATCTAGGTAGTTCTGCCCTCCAATAAAGATATTGAGCGACCCGGTTAAGGTGACCAAGACCATGGTGGAAAGAATACTAATGGTCGCAAGGCCCGCTGCATTTTTTCTCATCCGAGCTATTAAGTTAGAGACGGATATAAAATTCTCTGGCTTGTAATAGTAGGATTTCCGACCTTTGAGAAATCTTAAGAAGGTAATGGAGCCTGCGTTGAATAAGAGATAAGTCGCCAGAATGACCAAAATGACAGCAATAAAGAATCCTTGAACAGCCGCTACCGGACGCTCAACGGTTAGCGCTATATAGAAAGCAATTCCTAAGAGCCCAAGTCCTAAAAGAGTTTGGACCAGCAAGAATCGTCCCTTCTTCTCTCCTGCTTTTTTCTGTTGCATGAGGTGGAGGGAACTGTAGCGCAAGAGGCGGAAAGAATTCAACAAGAGAATGAGGGCAAAAGCTAAGGCTAACCCAAGTAAAGTGTCAATGACAGCTCCTAGCTGGAAGGTTGATTGAATGACGACTGGTAGCCCCATACATTTTAGGAGCAAGGCAAAAATCAGGCGATCAAATAAGAGCCCCAAACCTAGTCCTACTCCAACTGTGAGAACATAGAAGAAGAGCAATTCCCATAAGGTCATGATGAGGAGATGTTTCTTCTCCATTCCCAGAACACTGTACAAGCCCAGTTCTTTGGAACGATTTTTCATGACAAAGCCATTGGCATAAGCCACCAAAATGATGACTACCAGCTGGACGACGAAACTACCAAAACCAAGAACAGTTCTCGCCGCCCCCCCTCCGTAAGAATCCTCTAAATGAGGGGTTGATGCCAAAGCGATAAAGCTATAGAGGATCATGGTCGTTAAAATAACAGCCAAGGCAAAGGGGTAATACAGCTTGCGATTTTGTTTGAGGTTAGAAAAGGCTAATTTACTCGATAATTTAAACATCGCTATCCTCCTTACCCGCCATAACCGTCAAAGTATCCGAGATTTCTTGGAACATCTGACGTTCTGTTTTTTCCCCGCGGAAGATCTGGTTGTAGAGAATTCCATCCTTGATAAAGAGCACGCGTTTGGCCCGAGCTGCCGCTGCGGTTGAGTGGGTCACCATGAGGATGGTTTGGCCCATGGTGTTGATATCTTCAAAGACATCTAGTAACGCAGCCGATGATTTGGAATCCAGCGCCCCTGTTGGCTCGTCGGCCAGGAGGATTTCTGGCGAGGTAATGATGGCCCGTGCTACAGCCACTCGTTGCTTTTGCCCACCAGAGATCTCGTAGGGATATTTTTCTAAGAGCTGGTGAATGCCCAACTCCCGACTGACGCTATCGACCTTGCTCATCATTTCCTTGACCGGTCTGCGAGAAAGAACTAGAGGGAGAAGGATATTGTCCTTGACAGACAAGGTGTCGAGCAAATTGAAATCTTGAAAGACGAAGCCAAGTTTTTCCCGGCGGAAGCTCGAGGCGTCCTTGTTCTTGATAGTTGAGGTATCGGTGCCATTGAGGTAAACCCGCCCTTCCGTCGGCTGATCCAGCATGGCTAGTATGTTGAGGAGGGTTGATTTCCCAGATCCTGATTCCCCCATGATGGCCACGTATTCGCCCTTCTCAACAGTGAAGTGAATATCTTTTAGGGCTTCGACCTGCGTTCCTTGAAAGCGGGTTTTGTAGATTTTTTTGATATGTTGAACGTCTAGTAGGGTCATGGTCCATTCCTTTCTAGCTCGATAAAAGCTTCAATCGTTTTTTACAAGTCTATTGTACTAAAACTGAAACGTTTTCACCATAACATAACCTTACATTTTCCCCTTTATTTCTTACATTTTTGTAAGAAAGCAAAAATAGGCTAGGACTTGAGGTCCTAACCTATTTTCATTAATGAATTATTCAGCTGATGAAGATGAAGAGATATAAGGTGAAATCATCTTATATGCACTTTCAAGAGCTTGTTTCATAGTGTCACGTCCAGATTTCAATTGTTGTGCAAAAGCAGTACGTCCTTGTTCAGGAACAACTGTATCATCTGAACCACCAGTTGAAAGCGCCGTATCAAATTGAGTTTTTGATTCGTCCAATGTCTTGAGAGCTGGCTCTACTTGTTGAGTATATATAGATCTATGTGATTCTGGAATTTGATCGCCAAGATCTTGAGCATATTTTTTATAGTTATCCACTAATTTACTATAAAGAGTTTTCATATCACCAATTGTTTTGGCGTTATCGATTTCATCATCAGTCAACAAGACAATTTCTGGAATTTTAACAGAAGAGGTTGCTGATTTAGATGATTTTGATGAACTGCTTGATTTGTTTTCTGAAGTAGATGATTTTTCTACTTTGCTAGAAGAAGCTTTTGCATCTTTGCTTGATGATTCTGAAGCAGTTTTACCAGAACAAGCTGCTAACGTTGCAACGGACA
>CABKMC010000154.1 GCA_902373455.1 uncultured Streptococcus sp. | reverse complement strand
GATTGTGACACCAACCTATCGTTCCGCTTTGATTGAGCGTGAAAAGTCTTTCCCGACTGGATTAGACATGGAATTTCTTGGTAAGGACTTACCAAATGTGGCGATCCCGCATACAGACATTGTCCATAATCTCACTGAGAATGTGGTTGTGGTTCGTTTGGATCAACCCGTAACTTTCCATAATATGATTGCTCCAGATAAGGAAGTTCAAGTTTCACTCTTATTCTTTATTATCAATAATACGAGCTCAAGCCAAACCAATATTTTGGCCCAACTGATGGATTTCTTTACATCCAATGGAAATCTCGAAGCTCTATCAAAATTAGATAGTGAAGATAAGCTTTATCAATACATTACGGAAACTATTTCCTAAAACATTCGTAAATATTTATAATGGAGGACATCCAAATGATTAAAATTTTAGCTGCCTGTGGTGCAGGTGTTAACTCTAGCCACCAAATTAAGAATGCGTTGGAAGAAGAGTTGTCAAACCGTGGTTATGATGTGCGTTGTGACGCTGTCATGGTCAAAGACGTCAATGAAGATTTGATTTCTGGTTATGACATCTTTACTCCAATTGCTGCAACTGATTTGGGATTCGATCCTGGTATTCCAGTGGTAGAAGCAGGACCAATCTTGTTCCGTATTCCAGCGATGAGTGCGCCAGTCTTTGATAACATCGAAGCTGCCATTAAAGAATATGGATTAAGTTAATATTTTTTTAAACATGATTGTAAGCGTTATCCAATTATAAAGTTGGGAACACTTTATGCTGTAAATTACAAAAAATTCATAAATCGGGAGGATTTATTATGAATGGCATTATTGATTTTGCCAATAAATTTTTCAAACCCATCCTAGACATGGGTGCTCCGATCATTATGTTGATCGTCTTGACTTTATTGGCTCTCTTATTTGGAGTGAAATTCTCTAAAGCCCTTGAAGGTGGTATTAAACTTGCCATCGCCCTTACTGGTATCGGTGCTATCATCGGTATGTTGAATGGAGCTTTCTCAGCATCTCTTGCAAAATTCGTTGAGAATACTGGTATTCAATTGAATATCACTGACGTTGGTTGGGCGCCTCTTGCGACCATTACTTGGGGGTCTGCCTGGACACTTTACTTCTTGTTGATTATGTTGATCGTCAACGTTATCATGCTTGCGATCAAGAAAACTGATACACTTGACGTCGATATCTTCGATATCTGGCACTTGTCTATCACTGGTCTTTTGATCAAATGGTATGCTGACAACAACGGTGTCAGCCAAGGAGTTTCACTTTTCGTTGCAACTCTTGCCGTTGTCCTTGTAGGGGTTATGAAAATCATCAACTCAGACTTGATGAAACCAACATTTGATGATTTGTTGAATGCACCAAGTTCATCACCTATGACATCTACTCACATGAACTACATGATGAACCCAATCATCATGGTCTTGGATAAAATCTTTGACAAATTCTTCCCAGGTCTTGATAAATACGACTTCGACGCTGCTAAATTGAACAAGAAGATCGGTTTCTGGGGATCTAAATTCTTTATCGGTTTCCTTCTTGGTATCGTCATCGGTATCATGGGTACTCCACATCCAGTTGCTGGTGTGCAAGATGCTGACAAATGGGAATTGGTTATTAAAGGTTGGTTGAGCCTTGGTTTGACTGCCGGTGTCTGCTTGGAATTGTTCTCATTGATCGGTTCTTGGTTCATCGCAGCGGTAGAACCATTGTCACAAGGTATTACAAACGTTGCTACTAAACGTCTTCAAGGACGTAAATTCAACATCGGTTTGGACTGGCCATTTATCGCTGGTCGTGCTGAAATCTGGGCTTGTGCCAACGTACTTGCACCTATCATGTTGATCGAAGCAGTGCTTCTTTCTAAAGTCGGAAATGGTATCTTGCCACTTGCTGGTATCATCGCTATGGGTGTAACTCCAGCCTTGTTGGTTGTAACACGCGGTAAATTGATCCGTATGATCATCTTCGGAAGCCTTCTCTTGCCACTCTTCCTTCTTTCAGGTACATTGATTGCACCATTTGCAACTCAATTGGCTAAGAGTGTTGATGCCTTCCCTAAAGGGGTAGCTTCTACTCAATTGATCACTCACTCAACTCTTGAAGGACCAGTTGAAAAATTGCTTGGTTGGACAATCGGTAACGCAACAACTGGTGATATCAAAGCGATCCTTGGTGTAGTTGTCTTCTTGGCATTCTATATCGGAATCTTCGCTTGGTACAGAAAACAAATGATCAAACGTAACGAAGAATATGCTGCAAATGCAAAATAATAACCAATGAAATATAAGTTTTAAAAAAATCGCTATAGTCTGTAGGCTATAGTGATTTTTTCTCTTCGAATTTTCAAAATGGGAAAGACCCCAGTATTTTGATTTCACAGGCTTCTTTCAGCCTACATTTTATGATATAATTATAAGATACTGTAATAAGGAAAATAGAATGAATATACAACAATTACGATATGTAGTGGCGATTGCCAATAGTGGTACTTTTCGTGAGGCTGCTGAAAAAATGTATGTGAGTCAGCCGAGCTTGTCTATTTCAGTACGCGATCTGGAAAAGGAACTGGGCTTTAAAATTTTTCGTCGAACTAGTTCGGGGACATTTTTGACCCGTCGGGGAATGGAATTTTATGAAAAAGCGCAGGATGTGGTTAAGGGGTTTGATATTTTTCAAAATCAATATGCTAGTCCTGAAGAAGAGAAGAATGAATTCTCCATTTCTAGTCAACACTATGACTTCTTGCCACCATTGATGACGGAATTCTCGATCCGCTATCCGGAAAATAAAAACTTCCGCATCTTTGAGTCAACGACGGTCCAAATTTTGGATGAAGTGGCTCAAGGGCATAGTGAGTTAGGGATTATTTATCTCAACCGTCAAAATACCAAGGGAATTATGCAACGGGTTGATAAATTAGGACTTGAAGTGGTGGATTTGATTCCTTTTCAAACCCATATTTATCTTGC
>CABKMC010000153.1 GCA_902373455.1 uncultured Streptococcus sp. | reverse complement strand
AGTAAGATCTCGACTAGGCTTTTCCTAGCCGAGATTTTTTATGGAAGTATGGTATAATAAGGGAAGAAATTTGGAGTAAGTGGCTATGAAAGTATTAGTGATTGAAGACGAAGTAGATTTGAATCGTAGCATCGTTAAATTACTGAAAACCCAGCAGTATAGTGTTGATGCGGCCTATGATGGTCAGGAGGCCTTGGACTACATTCGTGTGTCCCAGTATGACGTGATTATTTCAGATAATATGATGCCGCAGCTAGATGGTTTGGGGGTATTGAACTACTTGAGAAATCATCAGATTAAGACCCCAGTTCTGATGCTAACGGCTAAAGATAGCCTAGAAGACAAGGTAACAGGACTGGATTCTGGTGCAGACGACTACTTGGTCAAACCCTTTGAATTTGATGAATTACTGGCTCGGATTCGCGTCATGCTGAGACGAAATAATCGAGAAAACTTGACCAACCTGGTCCAATTTGGTGACTATTCCTTAGACCTGGCAAAAAAGACCATCCAACACAAGGGTGTTTTGGTTGACCTGACTTCCAAGGAGTATGAGTTACTAGAGTGTCTGGTGCGCCATCCCAATGTGGTTTTAAGTCGGGAACAGATTCGTGAGCATATTTGGGATTTTGATTATGTTGGAGAGTCTAATATCATTGATGTTTTAGTCAAGAATATCCGCAAAAAATTAGGTAATCCATCGATTATTCAGACAAAAAGGGGGATGGGCTATGTTTTCAAAAATGAAGAAGGACTCTAAGTCTCCCTCCATCGTTTCTAAGGTGACATTGTGGTATACCCTCTTTGTTTCTTTTCTCTTTGTTCTTATGTTTTGTGCTTCTTTTATCATTTCCGGAGCCTGGTCCAGCTATAGCTCACGTGGGGAACTGGAGCAGAAGACCATGGAAGTAGCTTCAGACCTTGAGGAATTTGAGCCCTTTGATGACGGCAATTATTTTGCACTCTACAATCAAAACATGAAGTTGGAGCAGGGTGCTCTGCCAAGTGGCTTTGATATCAATGCTGGCTTTGAGTCTGGGAAATTGTCGACGTATACCTCTTCCCAAGCAACCTATTATTATTTTGATGTCTATAATGAAAGTGAGGGCAAATGGATACGGGGCGTGCGCCTTGCTTCTGGTCTAGGAAGAGAATTAAGTATCTTTCTTCTTTCCTTGGCCATTCTAGCTCCTCTTTCCATCCTTGGGATGGCCTGGGGTGGACGTCGGATCCTTCGTAAGGCCTTTCTGCCGATCAGAGAGGTGACCCAAATGGCAGAGGAAATTGCAGAGAGCGGAGACTACAGTAAGCGCGTGTCGACCGAGCATCAGAAGGATTATGTAGAAACGTCTCGTCTTACCAAGGTCTTTAATAATTTGATTTCTTCTGTTCAGTCGACTTTTGAGAAAGAAAAGCAATTCAACCAAAATGTATCCCATGAGTTGCGGACCCCTCTGTCAGTCATCGTTTCGGAGAGTGAGTTTGGCTCCAAATATGCAGATAACCTAGAGGAGACCAAGGAATCTTTGACGGTCATTCATCGGCAGGCTAAATTAATGAAATCGATGACCGAGCAGATCTTGGAAATATCCAAGACCCAACACCTGCAGTGGTCGGATTTAAAACCCGTTTGTCTATCAACCCTGGTGTCAGATTATTGTCAGGGACAGGAAAGAAAGTGGGGCGAAAGCCCCATAGCCTTTGAAGTGAGCATTCAGCCGGACCTCTGGATTCAGGGGGATGCTGTTTTGGTCACTCGGATGCTGGATAATCTATTGAGCAATGCAGTGAAATTTACCAAGACCAAGGTTGCCATCCACTTGGTGGCTAGTCCAGCTGGTGCTGTTCTCAAGGTAGCGGATGATGGTATTGGGATTGCGCCAGACCATTTGGGCAAGATTTGGGATCGCTTCTATCAGGTGGAGGATTCTCGGAACAAGGGCCTCAATAGTGGTATCGGACTTGGGTTGTCCTTTATTAAGGACATTGCAGACCTCCATCGAGCAGAGGTGAAAATCATCTCTGAAGAAGGAAAAGGAAGTCTCTTTCGTGTGACTTTCCCACAGATCCAGGACAAGACTTCTGTCTAAGACGGTTGATTGAGCGATCAGTATGGGTTGAAAAGGGAAAATAATAAAGTGAAATAATAAGGATAAAATGAGTCTAGTAAAACCGCTAGGCTCATTTTCTGTTTTAGCTTTATGGAAAGGGAATCTTATGGTATGATAGCCTAAAAGGGACCTGTAATATGGAGGTCAAACTATGGAAAGAGAGACTCAAAAAGGAGAAGGGATGCTCGTATTGACAGACACAGATCCAGCTGTTTCAAGAGAAGACCTGTTACAATTTGAGGAGTTTCTTGGAAAGAAATTGCCGGAAGCCATGAAGGATTTTTATCTCAAGTACAACGGTGGCCAGCCCCAAGTAAGGGGTGTTCACGATGATTATCATCTCTTTCCTTTCAATTCCTTTGATTCACTTGAAGAGATGAGGAAGTCTATGAAATGGTTTGACGATGAGGCTGTGCCTACGGGATTTAAGGCTACAGACCTTCTCCATTTTGCCTATGATCCTGGATCGGGTAACTATGCTCTTTCCCTAAGGGAAGAAGATAATGGTATGGTTTATTTCTATGTTTTAGAAGAAAAAGCAGAGATCTACGGTCAATGGGCTTCTTTTGAGGAATTTTTGAACTCTTTTGTTGAAGAGTGAGACGAAAAAGGAGACGGAATGCGAAAACACCAAGAACTTTCACTAGAGCAGATAATTGAGCAGGTGCGCGTAGATCAATTAGTATCAGATGATTTTTGCCTCTATGGCAAGGAGGATGGAGAACTGGCACTAGATAGCCTCTATTGGGTATCAGATTATCCAGAAGTCGTGGAATACCATGATGTCTACCCAGCTGATGTGACGGAGCAAGATCTGCAGCTAGTCTACTATGGAGAGCAGTTGATTGATGTCCTTGCAGTCGCACTTGAGGAAAAG
>CABKMC010000152.1 GCA_902373455.1 uncultured Streptococcus sp. | reverse complement strand
GAAATATCCTTCTCCACTTTGATCCATTTGTCTCGTATTCCCTACTTCCGTTTTCGCGCAATCAAATGGATTGGAGTTCCTTCAAAAACAAAGGCCTTGCGAATTTGGTTCTCCAAGAAACGGAGGTATGAGAAGTGCATCAGTTCTTCTTCGTTAACAAAGACCACAAAAGTTGGCGGCTTGGTTGCCACTTGTGTCGCATAGAAGATCTTGAGGCGTTTTCCTTTGTCGGTCGGCGTTGGATTAATGGCAATGGCATCCATAATCACATCGTTCAAGACAGCTGAAGGAATCCGCGTATTTTGACTCTCACTGATCTGTTTAATCATCTCTGGCAACTTGTGCAAGCGTTGTTTAGTTAGGGCAGAAACAAAGACAATCGGAGCATAAGAAAGGTATTGGAATTGATCCCGAATGTCATCTTCCCACTGCTTCATGGTATGGTTGTCTTTTTCAATGGTATCCCATTTGTTGACAACAATGATCATACCTTTACCAGCTTCATGAGCAAAGCCAGTGATCCGCTTATCATACTCCCGAATCCCTTCTTCGGCATTAATGACCATCAAAACCACATCTGAACGGTCGATGGCACGCATGGCACGCATAACAGAATATTTCTCAGTGTTTTCATAGATTTTACCAGACTTGCGCATACCAGCTGTATCGATCATGGTAAATTCTTGGCCATCTGCATCAGTAAAATGGGTATCGATGGCATCCCGTGTGGTTCCAGCTACTGGGCTAGCAATAACCCGGTCTTCTCCAAGGATTGCATTGATCAAGCTTGATTTCCCAACATTTGGACGACCAATCAAGCTAAACTTGATGATATCAGGGTTTTCTTCTTCTGTTTCATTGGGGAGATTTTCGATGATGGCATCGAGCACATCTCCAGTTCCAATCCCGTGGACAGAGGATACCGGTAGTGGCTCCCCCAGCCCCAAGGCATAAAAGTCGTAGATATCGTTGCGCATCTCTGGGTTATCCACCTTGTTGACAGCCAGAATCACTGGTTTATGGGTCTTATACAAGATACGGGTGACATATTCATCAGCATCGGTGATTCCTTCTTTTCCAGAAACAACAAAGACAATGACATCTGCTTCGTCCATGGCAATTTCTGCCTGATGTTTGATTTGCTCCATAAATGGGGCATCTACGTCATCAATTCCCCCTGTATCAATGATACTAAATTTTCGATTCAACCACTCAGCTGTTGCATAAATGCGGTCACGAGTGACTCCTTCTACATCCTCAACGATGGAGATCCGCTCACCGGCAATCCGGTTAAAGAGCGTCGATTTTCCAACATTGGGACGGCCTACAATCGCAATAGTTGGTAGGGCCATGATTTCCTCTTTTCTAAAGATAGGCGAGACCTCATTTCAAGAAGGTCTCTCTTCACTTCTATAATAGTTTGTGTTTTTCTAGTAGTTTTTTGGTTTCTTCTTGTTCAGGTTGCCCAAATTGAGCTGCAAGGCGCTCGCTCCAGCTGTCCGTTACACGCGCTCCAGCATAATCTGCCTGTACCTTGTCATAGGCAGTCACAACTGATAAGTCCTGTTCTTGGTATTCTTCTTCAAAAGCAACCTGCTCCAAGGGTAAGCGTGGTTTCACCGCATGCTGCTGATTGGGTACTCCAAGGGCAATCCCAAAAACAGGGTAGGTATAGTCTGGCAGACGGAAGAGTTTTGCAACTTCCTCTGAACAGTAGCGCAACATGCCAATAATGACTCCACCATAGCCGAGACTTTCAGCTGCCAATAGCGTATTTTGAGCTGCTAGAGCCGCATCCACTGAAGTGATCAACAAATTATCCACACCTTCCGGATGAAAATCCTTCTCATGAAGTTTGACAGCTTTTTCAGCACGGTTTAAATCCCCAACAAAGAGGAGAAATACGGCTGATTGGCGAATCGCTTCTTGAGGAAGCAAGTCATAGAGAGCTTCTTTCTTTTCCTTGCTCTTCACCACAATCACAGAATAAGATTGAAAGTTTTTCCAACTTGATGCCATCTGCCCAGCTGATAAAATTTCCTTGAGGTCAGCTTCTTTGATAGCTTCTTCCTTAAACCGGCGAACAGAAAAATGAGCATTCATTAAACGGATGGTTTCATTCATCGGCGATTGACTCCTTCCAAATGGATTTCCTTAGCTAAAAATTTCACGCGCTCCATGACACGTTTGGCCTGCCAGGTTTCATCACCATTGCGCGACGTTGCAAAATGCCGTTCCAACTCTTCAAAATTAAAGTTAGAGGTAAAGAAGGTCGGAAGATTTTCCTGCATCCGGTGCTGTAGAATCACTTGTAAGATTTCGTCTCGCACCCAGGCTGACATCTGTTCCGCACCGATGTCATCGAGAATTAAAATTTCGGCTTTTTTCACCTGATCTACGGTTTCTTTGACCAAGCCCGAACTGATAGCATTTTTGACATCGATAGCAAAACTTGGGAAATGTAGTAGAGTGGTAGAGGCCTGGCGTTTTTCGGATAAATCATGAGCCAGGGCTGCCATCATGTAACTCTTTCCTACTCCAAAATCACCATAGAGGTAAATTCCCTTTTGATACTCGGGATAGTTAGCTACAAAATTAGCTAATTCCTCAAAGGCCACAAATCGTCCCTTATCATCGAGCTCTACCTTGGCTAGACTCGCTTCTTTCAAAGTTGAAGGGAGATTGATCAAGTTGAGACGTTGGTTGATTGCAGCACGTTTTTGAGCTTCGATTAACTCTGGTGTCTCCTCATAAGTGACATCCGCATATCCTTCATTCATGATGAGGATGGGCTTATAACCTTTGGCAATGTAATCCGGATCTCCCAATAAGAAACGGTTGCGCTCACTGATGTATTGATTAAATTTTGAAATACTACGACGAATTTCTTGCTCAGACAAAGACTGGTCTTTGATAAAGGCAGCGACTTCTTGGTCTGCCAAGATCTGTGCGACCAAATCCTCATAGTTAAATTGACGCGCACGAGTCATGTGAGACAGGGTTTGACCTACACTTTCCATCTACTCACCTCCTT
>CABKMC010000151.1 GCA_902373455.1 uncultured Streptococcus sp. | reverse complement strand
GCCAAATTGTGACTCAACAAAAATCAGCAATGGCGAAAAACAAGAAAAAATAAGAGTGGGGCAATCTCACGATAATAAATGAGAGGGGCTTGGAGGAATTTCTTAGTCCCTCCTTTTGGAAGGAAGAGATATGGATAACCGACCGATTGGTTTTTTAGATTCTGGAGTAGGGGGCCTGACTGTTGTCCGCGAATTGCTCCGTCAGCTTCCTCACGAAGATGTCGTCTATATTGGAGATTCAGCGCGTGCACCTTATGGTCCTAGACCAGCAGACCAAATTCGCGAGTATACTTGGCAGATGGTGAACTTCCTTCTGACCAAAAATGTCAAGATGATTGTTTTAGCTTGTAATACAGCGACTGCAGTGGTTTGGGAAGAAGTCAAGGAAAAACTTGATATTCCTGTTTTAGGAGTGATCTTGCCCGGAGCTTCTGCAGCCATTAAATCAACGACCCATCAAAAAATTGGGGTCATTGGGACACCGATGACAGTTTCTTCTGGAATTTATAAAGAGAAGATTCAAAGTCTGGCACCAGATATGAAAGTCACCAGTTTAGCTTGTCCCAAGTTTGTTCCTTTAGTGGAATCAAACGAATTGGCATCCAGTGTGACCAAAAAGGTGGTTTACGAAACCCTAAAACCACTAGTTGGAAAGGTTGATACCTTAGTCTTGGGATGTACCCATTATCCTCTGTTAAAACCGATTATTCAAAATGTGATGGGACCGGATGTCAAATTGATTGATAGTGGAGCGGAGTGTGTTCGGGATATTTCCGTCTTATTAAACTATTTTGAGCTCAATAAGAGCCGCGAACTCTTAGAGAAGACCCACCGCTTTTATACCACTGCAAATGCTAATAGCTTTGCAGCGATTGCCGAAAAATGGCTAGAACGTTCAGTGAATGTGGAGCACGTAAATTTATGAGTGACAAACTATTTGAATACAAAGATTCCCAAGATTGGTATATTGCCCAATGGGGAGAAGATGCAGACTACAACCAATTTAGTCAAGTTCCTGCGGAAGCTTCCACTCTTTTAGACCAGCTGGAACTTCTCTTTGCCAAGGATCCTGAAGGATTTCCTCTCAATCTATCGGTGATGCGCTATGGATCAGCCTTTCGTTTCCTAACCTTTTTGACTGAAATCATGAATGAAGTCAAGGGAAGATCTTTTGAAATTATTCAGCGTCAAGGAGCCTTGCTCTTGGTTGAAAAAGGGAAATTGCTCTATTTGCATTTGCCAAGTGATGGGCTGGATTTGGAAGCCTTTTTGGGTCAAGACAAGGTCAAAGATACGATTCTTATTGCGACTCGAAATGAGGGAAAAACCAAAGAATTCCGTAACATGTTTGAAAAGCTGGGCTTTGAAGTGGAAAACCTCAATCAGTATCCAGAGCTTCCAGAAGTCGAAGAAACAGGGATGACCTTTGAGGAGAATGCCCGCCTAAAAGCTGAAACCATCGCAGAGCTAACTGGGAAAACAGTTTTAGCGGATGATTCAGGTTTGAAGGTAGATATCTTGGGAGGCTTACCAGGAGTTTGGTCCGCTCGCTTTGCGGGAGTTGGTGCGACAGATGCGGAAAATAATGCGAAATTGTTGCACGAATTGGCCATGGTCTTTGACTTGAAAGACCGTTCAGCCCAGTTCCATACGACCTTGGTGGTCGCAAGGCCAGGCAAGGAAAGCTTGGTGGTTGAAGCTGATTGGCCAGGGTATATTAATTTTGAACCTAAGGGTGAAAACGGGTTTGGCTATGATCCACTCTTCTTAGTTGGGGAAACGGGCCGTGCTGCTGCGGAATTAACACTTGAAGAAAAAAATACACAATCGCATCGTGCTTTAGCTGTTAAAAAGTTATTGGAGGTATTTCCATCATGGCAAAGCAAACAATCATCGTGATGAGTGACTCGCATGGAGACCGCTCCATTGTTGAAGCTATTAAAGAAAAATACCTAGGCCAGGTCGATGGGATCTTTCACAATGGGGATTCTGAACTAAAAAGTGATGATCCTGTCTGGGAAGGGATTCACGTTGTCCAAGGAAACATGGATTTTTATGATGGCTATCCAGAACGCTTGGTGACCCAACTAGGGCCAACACGAATCATCCAGACCCATGGGCATCTCTTCCAGATCAATTTTAGTTTTCAAATATTGGATCTGTGGGCCCAAGAGGAAGAAGCAGATATCTGTCTTTACGGCCACCTTCATATCCCAGATGCTTGGAAGGAAGGAAGAACCCTCTTTGTGAATCCTGGATCCGTTAGTCAGCCACGCGGTCTGATTCGAGAGTGTCTCTATGCTAAAATTGAGATAGATGATTCTAACTTCAAGGTAGAGTATTATACGCGAGATCATGAGTTGTATCCTGAATTGACAAAGGAGTTTAGCAGATGATAGCAAAGGAATTTGAACGTTTCTTGCTGGCGCAGGAAGAAACGTTCTTAACTCCGGCCAAAAATTTAGCGGTCTTGATTGATAACCACAATGTAGACCATGCTGTCTTGTTGTTGAGCCAGATTAGCTATAGTCGTATTCCGGTAGTGACGGATGAACGCAAGTTTGTGGGGACGATCTCCCTAACGGATATTCTATCTTATCAATTGAAACACGAGATTCCTGAGGAGACTTTTGCCTCGATGGATATCGTAGACGTTGCAAAGAAGGAGGTCGGGGTCATCGGCTTAGACTTCAATTTGACAGAAGTCCTTCACAAGTTAGTGGATGACTCCTTCCTTTCTGTGGTGGATGAAGAAGGCTATTTCCAAGGGATTATTACACGGAAATCGATTCTTAAAGCCATCAATTCGCTCATGCATGATTTTTCAAATGAATACGAGATGATTCCAAAATGAAAGAATTTATTGCAAGTTTTATTGATCAAAAAGAATTAAGTGAAAATTCTCAGTCTGCCTATTTCTATGATTTGGATCAGTTTATTGAGTCGATCCATGGAAAAGTGACACCGACAAATTTGAGAATTTACCAAGCTTCGATTAAAGATTTTAAACCAGCGGTTCAAAAACGAAAATTATCTGCCGTCAACCAATTT
>CABKMC010000150.1 GCA_902373455.1 uncultured Streptococcus sp. | reverse complement strand
GATTTTCAACTCCCAAATCCATTATGCGCTTCTACAAAAATGAAGATGGTGGGGCGATCATCCCAACTCCGATGGGCATTCAGCAGTTTTTGATTACAACAGACCTCTTTCAATTAGAACTAGGTCGTTTGCACCTTTCTTATCGCTTGTTAACTCTTGATGGAGAACAGGAATTTGCCAATTATCAATTACTGGTGGAATGGGAAGATTAGACCTCATTAAATTATTAGAAATCCCGCTTGCTTTATTCTATAAAAATGGTATAATAAAACCACTCAAGGGAGTAGCTGGCGGTTTTCCGCGATAGTGTCGTCATTACGAAATTATTTCCGGCACTATATTAAACGGCGAGACTTGTTTTTTCAAACAGGTCTCTTTTTTGTGCAAAAGAGACCTAGTAGAAAGCTATAAGGAGGAAACTATTTTGTCAAAAGAACAAAATAAAGCTTTGTTTTATACACAGAGTAAAGAAGAAGTTCTAAAGGAGTTGGACTCTTCAATTGAAGGCTTGTCAACTGCTCAAGCTCAAGAACGTTTGGCGACTTATGGTCATAATGAACTGGACGAAGGTGAAAAACGTAGCCTCTTGTCTAAGTTTATCGATCAGTTTAAAGATTTGATGATCATCATCTTGCTGATCGCCGCAGCTCTCTCTGTGATTACAGAAGGAATGGACGGCTTTACAGATGCCATGATCATCTTAGCCGTTGTTGTTTTGAACGCAGCCTTTGGTGTCTACCAAGAAGGACAAGCAGAAGCAGCTATCGAAGCACTGAAAAACATGTCTAGTCCATTAGCGCGTGTACGCCGTGATGGTCACGTGATTGAAATTGATTCCAAAGAATTGGTCCCGGGTGATATCGTTCTTCTGGAAGCTGGAGATGTGGTTCCTGCTGATATGCGCTTGTTGGAAGCAGCTTCTCTTAAGATCGAAGAAGCAGCTCTGACAGGGGAGTCTGTGCCAGTAGAAAAAGATGTGACAGGACTTGTTGAAGCAGATGCTGGTATCGGGGATCGTGTTAACATGGGTTATCAAAACTCAAACGTAACCTATGGTCGTGGTATAGGGGTCGTGACCAACACGGGTATGTACACAGAAGTTGGTAAGATTGCAGATATGTTGGCTAATGCTGACGAGACAGAGACACCATTGAAGCAAAGCTTGGAACAATTATCTAAGGCCTTGACTTACTTGATTGTTGTGATTGCCGTTATTACTTTCTTGGTTGGTGTATTCGTTCGTGGTGAACATCCATTGGAAGGCTTGATGGTGGCGGTTGCCCTTGCGGTTGCGGCGATTCCTGAAGGACTTCCTGCCATTGTAACCATCGTTCTCTCTTTGGGAACTACAACCCTTGCCAAACGCAATTCGATTGTTCGTAAATTGCCAGCCGTTGAAACACTTGGTTCAACAGAAATCATTGCATCTGATAAAACAGGTACTTTGACCATGAACCAGATGACGGTTGAAAAAGTGTATACCAACGGTCAATTACAAAGTGCAGCAACCGAAATTGGAGCAAGCAACAATACACTTCGCATCATGAACTTTGCCAATGATACCAAAGTGGATCCATCTGGCAAGCTGATTGGGGACCCAACAGAGACTGCTTTGGTACAGTTTGGTTTAGACCACAATTTTGATGTTCGTGAAGCCTTGAAGGATGAGCCACGTGTAGCTGAATTGCCATTTGACTCTGACCGTAAGCTTATGTCTACGATCCATAAGGAAGCTGACGGTTCATACTTTATCGCTGTCAAGGGGGCTCCTGATCAATTGCTCAAACGTGTGACGCGTATTGAAGTTAATGGGGAAGTTCGCCCTATCACGGATGAAGATAAGAAAGCTATCCTTGCTACCAACAAAGACTTGGCCAAACAAGCCCTCCGTGTCTTGATGATGGCTTATAAGACAAGCAACGAAATTCCAACCTTGGAATCTGAAATTGTTGAGTCTGACCTGATCTTCTCTGGTTTGGTCGGCATGATTGACCCTGAGCGTCCAGAAGCTGCAGAAGCAGTTCGTGTCGCTAAGGAAGCAGGAATCCGTCCGATTATGATCACGGGTGACCACCAAGATACTGCAGAAGCTATTGCCAAACGTCTTGGAATCATCGATCCAAATGATACAGAAGACCATGTCTTCACAGGGGCTGAGTTGAACGAACTCTCTGATGAAGAATTCCAAAAGGTCTTCAAACAATACTCTGTCTATGCGCGTGTATCACCTGAACACAAGGTTCGGATCGTGAAAGCATGGCAAAATGAAGGTAAGGTTGTTGCCATGACAGGGGATGGGGTTAACGATGCACCATCACTGAAGACAGCTGATATCGGTATCGGTATGGGGATCACAGGTACAGAGGTTTCTAAGGGAGCTTCTGATATGGTCCTTGCTGATGATAACTTCGCAACCATTATCGTAGCGGTAGAAGAAGGACGTAAGGTCTTCTCTAATATCCAAAAATCTATCCAGTATCTCTTGTCTGCCAATATGGCGGAGGTCTTCACCATCTTCTTTGCAACCCTCTTTGGATGGGATGTGTTGCAACCAGTACATCTTCTCTGGATCAACTTGGTGACAGATACGCTACCAGCCATCGCCCTTGGGGTAGAGCCTGCTGAGCCAGGTGTTATGACCCACAAACCTCGTGGACGTAAGTCTAACTTCTTTGATGGTGGGGTCTTTGGTGCCATTCTTTATCAAGGTGTCTTCCAAACCATGCTAGTTCTTGGTGTTTATGGCTGGGCCTTGCTCTCTCCAGAACATGCGACTCGTGCAGAAATCCATGCAGACGCTTTGACCATGGCATTTGCAACTCTTGGTTTGATCCAATTGCTCCATGCCTTTAACGTCAAATCGGTTTACCAATCGATCTTTAAAGTGGGACTCTTTAAGAACAAGACCTTTAACTGGTCGATTCCAGTTGCCTTTGTTCTCTTGATGGCAACCATCATTGTCCCTGGATTTAACAAACTCTTCCATGTGTCTCATTTGAGTTTGACACAATGGTTGGCCGTTTTGATTGGTTCGCTCTTGATTGTTGTTCTCGTTGAGATTGTCAAAGCCGTTCAACGTGCACTTGGAAAAGATAAAAACGCTATATAAACATAAAAAA
>CABKMC010000149.1 GCA_902373455.1 uncultured Streptococcus sp. | reverse complement strand
CCTCGCTTTCGGTCCTTCCTTAGTTGAAAATGGAGAAATTACCGTCGATACCAACTCAGAGGTCGGGCAATCTATGGCGTCTAATCCACGGACAGCGATTGGAATCATCGATGAAAATCACTACATTATCGTCGTGTCAGATGGACGGACTTCAGAAAGTGAAGGGCTATCTCTCTACCAATTAGCCGAAGTGATGAAGTCTTATGGCGTTAAAACAGCTTACAACCTGGATGGGGGTGGATCTTCTACACTTTACTTCAATGGCCAAGTTATTAACAAACCAACAACAAATGGTACTATCTCAGAAAGGGCGGTGAGTGACATTGTCTACATCGGTTACTAATCCTATCAAAAAACGCTTGAAAAAGACCATCCTATGGTACATTCTTATCTCGGCTTTCTTCTTTGTCGGAAGTCGTATCTACGAACACTTTAGTTTTGGCGAAACCTCTGCCTTCATGCACTACCTCTTCTTGATTCCTTTGATCGGTGGCGCCCTACTAGTGCTTCTACAGTTGATGGTAAAAGGCTTCTCTCGCCTGAGCCTCAATCTTTGGAATTCAGGAGTGGCTACGCTCACAGCCGGAGCCCTCTACCGAGGGATTGTTAACCTCTCTGGTCGATCTACTACAATGGATCAACCCTATTATTACATTGGAGTTGCCTTTCTAGCACTAGCTCTGATTAGCCTCTTCTTTGTCCGCAGTGTCTGGGTGGAGAAAACAGCCTAAGACATCAAAAACGTCCGTTTCTTTATAGAACGGACGTTTTTTAAGGTAAGTTAACGGATGAACGACTTAGCCTTCACGTTTTTTTCTGGCTACAAATCCTGCTAAAGCTAGTGAGGTCATGCCAAAGAGGCTAAGGACGGTTGAAGCCAATTCATCTTGACCTGTTTTTGGAAGACCAGTTGCTGGTGTAGCAGCTACTTCTGTTTGTCCACCCGTATGATAAGTGACAGCAACTGGTTTGTTTGTTGCCACTTCTTTTGTTTCAATTGCAGCTGGTTGCGCTGGAGTTACTGGGGGTTCAGGTTGAGGAGTTGGGGTAACAGGAGACACTGGAGCTACAGGATGAACTGGATTTACAGGACTTACTGGATCAACTGGCGCTGGCTGTAGTTCTGGAGTTGGTTGAGGTTGTGGTTGTGGTTCTGGAGTTGGTTGAGGTTGTGGTTGTGGTTCTGGAGTTGGTGTTTCTTCTTCCACTTTTTCCACAAAGGTCTTGTTGCCCAAGATTGAAGCAGATAATTTCTTCCCTGCCTTATTCACATCTTCGATGTACTGGATAAAGACTTCAGTATCTGGATTAATCGCACCGATCAATTTTGTATCACGGAAGACTGAGAAGCCATCTCCGCCACCATACAAGAAGTCGTTGATAATCGCCTTGTAGGTCTTGTTGCGATCAATTTCGGTCCCGTCTGCCTTGTATGCTTTCACGACCTTATATGGATTTTCTTCCGTTGCATCAGCTGGTTTCGTATAGGTGTACTTGATCCCTGCCATTTGCAAGAAGTAAAGCTCTTTCTCATCATATTGTTGGTCCAAAGCTTTGTAGATTTGGTCCCCAGTGATTTCTACTACTTGGAGGATATTTCCAAATGGTTGTACTGCTTGAGCTGCACCCCAAGTTACTGTTCCGTCTGGTTTCACCACGAGGTCTGCACGGATTCCTCCATTGTTGGTGAAGGCAAAGTCAACATCTGGATAACCTGATTTTTTGGCAATATCTAGTTGCGCTGCTGTGACCAAATCTCCAACAGCACTTTCTTTTTGCGCATTCAATTCACGAGTAATATTTTCAGCCTTGTCTGCTGTACCGATTTTTGCTTCTGTTACCTTTTTAACCGTCGCATTGGCATCATCGATGATCGCTTGAACCTTGGCATCTTTTGCTTTGCCTTTCGATGGATCTACCGCAATAATTTTAGCAGTTGGAGCTTTGACAAAGTCAGCTGTATCTGTATCTAGGACCCCACGAACATCCGAGTAGGCTTTCCCTTGAGAGGTACCTTGAACGATCAAGGTATTTCCAACCATCCCGTTTGTATATTGGTGGTTGTGGCCTGCAAAGACGATATCCACTGAGTTTTCAGGATAGATTTGGTTTAATTTTTTGATCATGTCTGCAGCCGGACCTTCTGCTACACCATTCTTACTAGTGGCAGCAACGTGGGCCAAGACAGCAATCGCATGAACCCCTTGGTCATTTAATTCACGCGCATATTTAGCAATCGATTCTGCTTCATCCAAAACACGGTATTGTTCATGATTTTTGCGCAAGACAAGATTTGGGAATTCTGTCGTAACAACCCCGATAAATCCGACCTTAACGGTCTTATCGTTGACTGGGATTTCTTTGATGGTATAAGGTTTCCAGTCAAATGGGATTTTGTTGGTATCTTTGTCAACCAAGTTGGCAATTACAATTTCTTGTTTGGAAGCTTCATGAGGATACTCATCGACGATCTTGTTGAATTGACCAGGTGTTGGGGCTTCTCCCTTCATGATCCGGTTGAATTCACCAAGCCCTTCGTCAAACTCGTGATTTCCAAGGGTTCCGTATTCAAAGTTCATTTCATTGAAGACTTTTACAGTTGGTTCATCTTGAAGGAGGGCAGAGTTGGCTGGACTAGCGCCGACCATATCTCCCGCTTGCACACGGATACTGGCATTAGGCGTTCCGGCATTCTCCGTTTCAAAGTCTTTTTGCGAATCGTTCAAATAGGTTGCCAAAAGTGGGGCTGTTCCTGCATTTTTCACAGTTTCGCCTTCTAAACGAGCTGTCCCTGTTTGTTCCAAGGCACCGTGGAAGTCATTGACGCCCATGAACTGCACGGGCAATTCGTCTGCAAAAACGCTATTGATCGCAAAAACACTAAGACCCGCAGCGACCGCTAGGATACTGCTTTTCAAGATAATTTTTTTCTTCATAGAATACTCCATTTTCTAATGTAGGACACTTCTCCAAAAAGGAGAATGCAGAACAGTTGATTTGCTGCAATCAGCTCTTCCATTTTACTATTTTTTCGGTTTTACTTCAATATTTTCCTAGAAACTCTTACAATTTTATTGGAAAACGCTTGATTTCCGAACATCTTTTCTCATCCTCTTCCTTTTGTTACTT
>CABKMC010000148.1 GCA_902373455.1 uncultured Streptococcus sp. | reverse complement strand
AATCTAACCGATTATTTAATTCGTAAGAAAGTCGTTTTTTCAGAATCAGCCTTGGCCGAATTGGAAGATATTTACAACCAAACCCATCAATTTGTAGAGGATGCTTTGAAATCTATCGAGAACAATGATGTGAGTCTTGCAAATCAACTAGTAGCACGTCACGATGCAATTGAAAAATTGGAGAAAAGACTTCGGAAAACTCATATTCGTCGGTTGAACCAAGGTGAATGTACGCCACAAGCAGGAGTGAACTTTATTGATATCATTTCTCACTATACACGTGTTGCAGACCATGCCATGAATCTAGCTGAAAAAGTACAAATCGAGCAAATTTAATGAATGTCAAACAGAGTAAGTAGGAAGCTTGCTCTGTTTTTATATGATTCTATCTAAAAATAGGTCTAGACCATTTACAAATGGAAGTGAAAGCGTTATAATATGTATGAATATAAATGGAACACAGTTCCTACAATGGAAAGGACGATTTTATGTCTACATATATTAAAGCAGATCAATTCTATTACCCGCATGGGGTTCGCCGTGGAGGTTATTTGGAGCTCGTCAATGGCAAGTTTGGAAAACATGTGGAAAGCTTACCAGAAGGAGCAGATGTGCTGGATTATTCAGGTTACAGTATTGCTCCGGGCTTGGTGGATACCCATATACACGGTTTTGGTGGAGTAGATGTTATGGATAATAATATCGAAGGCACTCTCCATACCATGAGTGAAGGTCTCTTGAGTACCGGGGTCACAAGCTTTTTGCCTACGACTTTGACTTCCTCTTACGAACAACTTTTGGCGGTAACTGAAAATATTGGTGCACGATACAAAGAAGCAACAGGCGCTAAGATTCGCGGTATTTATTTTGAAGGACCTTATTTTACAGAAAAATACAAGGGAGCTCAAAATCCAGCTTATATGAAAGATCCAAGTATGGAAGAATTCCGTGCTTGGCAAAAAGCGGCTAATGGTCTGTTGAATAAGATTGCCCTTGCTCCTGAGCGTGAAGGGGTAGAAGACTTTGTTCGGACCATTACAGGAGAAGGAGTGACAGTCGCCCTGGGACACTCCAATGCTACTTTTGAAGAAGCTAAAAAAGCGGTTGATGCAGGAGCGAGTGTCTGGGTGCATGCCTATAATGGTATGCGTGGTTTGACTCACCGTGAACTCGGTATGGTTGGAGCTATGTATGAGTTGCCTCATACTACAGCAGAGTTGATCTGTGATGGTCATCACGTTGATCCGCTAGCTTGTGATATCCTGATGAAACAAAAAGGAAAAGAAAATGTTGCCTTGATTACGGACTGTATGACAGCTGGGGGATTAGAAGACGGGGACTACATGCTTGGGGAGTTTCCAGTCGTGGTCGCTGAAGGGACTGCTCGCTTGAAATCAACTGGTAATCTGGCTGGCTCAATCTTGAAATTGAAAGATGGATTAAAAAATGTTGTAGGGTGGGGGATTGCCAACCCTTACGAAGCAGTGATGATGGCTAGTCTCAATCCGGCAAAATCAGTCCATATTGATGATGTTTGTGGTCAAATTCGAGAAGGTTATGATGCGGACTTCATTGTGCTTGATCAAAATTTGGATCTGGTGGCGACCTATCTCGATGGGGTCAAACGTTACCAAGCTATGAACTAGATTCAAGAATCGAAGATAGAACAAACCTCTCTAGGTCATACTTAGAGAGGCTTTTGTGATGTATTCATAGGGGGGAGCAGTATGTAGGATCTTTTTTGTTTACCAATGGTAGTGCAATTTTGTGAATGCTGTCTTTTCATGCTATAATGGGAATTGAAATGTGAGGTAGTTTATGAAGGCAATTGATATACGTTTTTTATTGATGGGAATTTTTTTCTTGCTCTATGGTATTGTAAGAAAAAATATTTTTATTGTGATCGTTGGTGGGGCATTCTTAGTTTATAGTTTTTATAGCAAGAAGATGGAGCCAACCAAGAAAAATATTTTTAAGCCAGAGCTCAAGCTTCGAGGGCCTAAGAAACCGAAATCGAAGAAAGGAAAGAGAAAATGAATCATTATCGTTTAAATAATGGGGTGGAGATTCCTGTATTGGGATTTGGAACTTGGAAAGCAGCGGATGGTGAAGAAGCCTATCAGGCTGTTTTAGCTGCTTTAAAAGCAGGTTACCGGCATATCGATACAGCTGCGATTTATCAAAATGAAGAGAGCGTTGGTCGGGCGATCAAGGATAGTGGTCTTAAACGCGAAGACTTGTTTATTACCACAAAACTTTGGAATACTCATCACACCTATGAAGATGCTCAAGCTGCTTTGGATGAGTCTCTTGAGAAACTGGGTTTGGACTATGTCGATCTTTATTTGATTCATTGGCCAAATCCAAAACCCCTTCGAGAAAATGATGCTTGGAAAGTGCGAAACGCTGAGGTTTGGCGAGCCATGGAAGATATGTTAGCTGCTGGTAAGGTTCGGGCTATTGGCATTAGCAATTTTCTTCCTCATCATTTGGAAGCGCTCCTTGAAACAGCTCGGGTCATCCCAGCTGTGAACCAAATTCGTCTAGCACCTGGGGTTTACCAAAGCGAAGCCATTGCTGTAAGTCGCAAGCATGGTATCTTACTAGAGGCTTGGGGACCTTTTGGCCAAGGGGAGTTGTTCCAAAATGAACAAGTAAAAGAAATGGCTGCCAAATATGGAAAGACCGTTGCTCAACTAGCCTTAGCTTGGAGTTTACAAGAAGGCTTCCTTCCATTGCCAAAATCGGTTACGCCTGAGCGGATTGCGAGTAATCTAAATTGCTTTGATTTTGAATTGGCGACAGATGATGTGGAACTCCTGCGCCATCTTCCGGTTGAAGCAGGTGCACCAGATCCGGACACCAAAGATTTTTAAAAGAGAATTTCTATTCATTAATGAAAACCGAGGACAGTTTCGTTCTCGGTTTTTAAAAACCTTTCAAATATGAAATAATTTTAAGAATCCAACAAAAAACAGATGTTCTATAATATTTTCCCGGTCAACTTCAAAAATTTCCGAACGAAAATAAGTTAATAATTAGTAATATACGTAAATATTACAATTGTGTTACAATTCATTTTTGAATGAATTTTCAGATAATTTTGCGTTATAATAGTTACTATTAAAATATAAGGGGAGTTTCTATGAATAG
>CABKMC010000147.1 GCA_902373455.1 uncultured Streptococcus sp. | reverse complement strand
CACCACCAGTATCGGTAATAATAGCAGCTTTCAAATCAGTTTTTGATTCTGAGTTTGCGCTATCTTTTTTAGACGCACGATTTCCACATGCTGCAAGTCCGATAGCAGCGACAGTTACTAGACCAAGGCCTAGCCATTGTTTCTTGTTCATTACTGAACCTCCTAAATTATTGTGCAACATTGTTGCGAAGTATTGAAAGGGTCAAAAGACCGCCTCACAGACCAACTAAGTCAAATCTGTAAAGGAATATGGAAGTAATTCCTTGACCGTCATCACGACCGTCGATTTATCTTTAGATACCAAAGTTACAGGCAGATCAGGCTCAAAAAATTCAGCCATGACCTGGCGACAAGCACCACACGGAGAGATGGGCTTTTCTGTTTGCCCATAGATAATCAGCTCTTTGAACTCGCGAGCTCCCTCAGAAACTGCTTTAAAAATAGCTGTCCGTTCCCCACAGTTGGTTAATCCAAAACTGGCATTTTCGATATTGACACCTGTATAGATCTGGTCATCCTTGGTCACAAGGACTGCACTAACTGGGAAATGAGAATAGGGCACATAAGCATGCTGGCTCACTTCTACTACCAAATTGATCAACTCAGTAGTCGCCATGAGCCACTTTTCCTTCCATGATAGCTACACCAGAGGAAGTTCCGATACGGGTCGCACCAGCTTCGATAAATGCAAGAGCATCTTCATAAGAGCGAGCTCCACCAGAAGCTTTAACACCCATGTCTGGTCCAACCGTTTGACGCATTAAGGCTACATCTTCTACCGTCGCTCCTCCAGTTGAGAAACCAGTTGAAGTCTTCACAAAGTCAGCTCCAGCTGACTTAGCAATCTGACAAGCAACGATCTTTTCATCGTCTGTTAAGAGACACGTCTCAATGATGACTTTGACCAGCTTATCACCGCTTGCTTCGACAACAGCTTGGATATCTTCTTCAACTAGTGCTAAATTCTTAGACTTCAAAGCACCGATATTAATGACCATGTCAATTTCATCGGCACCATTTTGAATAGCATTTTTTGTTTCACACGCTTTGACAAAAGGGGTATTTGCTCCTAAAGGAAAACCAATGACGGTACAAACTTTAACGTCTGAATCGCGCAAGCCCTCAGCCGCAAAATTCACCCATGTCGGGTTCACACAGACACTCGCAAAATCATAAGCCTTGGCTTCTTCGATCAGCTTTTCGATCTGTTCTTGTTGTGCATCTGGTTTTAAAAGAGTGTGATCGATATATTTATTTAACTTCATACAATCTCCTGAGCTGCTTAAGATATTATTTCAATAATTTCTTTAACGCTTTCAGCCCTTTCTAGTATTTTAACATTTTTTTTGATTTCTGTAACGCCTTCTTGTGAATTTTTTTCATTCATGAAAATACGGGCAATGCGTTCCCCTTTTTTGACGTGCTCTCCCACTTTTTTGTCAAACACAATTCCTGTTTCGTAATCGAGGGGATCTGATTTGACAGCACGGCCAGCACCCAAGCGCATGGCAAACAAGCCAAACTCCATGGCAGGTAAAGCAGCAATGACGCCATCTTGATCTGCTGTTACTTCAAGGACCTGATCTACTTTGACGGGACGATGCAAATCCTCTAAGTCTCCACCTTGTGCCACGACCATTTCTTCAAACTTGGCTAAGGCTTGTTCATTGCTCAAGTGTTCATGAATGGCTTCAATCGATTGATCTACATTGGCCAATTTCAACATGATTTGTGCTAATTCACAAATAAACTCTGTGACATCAGCACGCCCCTGTCCTTTTAGAATATCCAAGGCTTCCAAAATCTCTAAACGATTGCCAATACTGGTTCCCAAAGGTTGGCTCATATCTGTAATGACAGCGATTGTCTTGCGCCCTACGGCATTACCGAGATCCACCATAGTACGAGCTAGTTCACGCGCCTCTTCAATGGTCTTCATAAAGGCCCCTTCTCCAACGGTGACATCGAGAAGGATGGCATCTGCTCCAGCAGCAATTTTCTTACTCATGACGGAGCTAGCAATCAAAGGAATGGTATCCACTGTCGCCGTCACGTCCCGAAGAGCATACAAGAGTTTATCTGCTTTCACAAGTTGATCAGATTGACCAATAACCGATAAGCCGATCTCCTGCACCTGCTGGATAAATTCCTCTTGAGTCCGCTCAATTTGGAAGCCTTTAATCGATTCCAATTTATCGATGGTTCCACCCGTGTGGCCTAAGCCACGACCGCTCATTTTAGCAACTGGCACTCCGAAACTTGCAACCAGAGGTACCAAGACTAAGGTTACCTTGTCTCCCACACCACCAGTTGAATGTTTGTCTACCTTGATTCCTGGAATAGCTGACAGGTCAAACTGTTGCCCTGTTTGGACCATCTTCATGGTCATATGGGAGATTTCTTCTGTCGTCATCCCTTTAAAATAAACAGCCATAGCAAAAGCGGACATTTGGTAATCTGGAACTGTTCCAGCCACATATCCCTCAATCAGCCATTCAATTTCTTCTTTGTTTAAGGCAAGACCATCTCTTTTTTTCTGAATGATATCTACAGCTCTCATGATTCTTTCTCACTTCTTAAAATATAATAGCCTTTGTCTTTTTTTACTGTCTCACAATTGCCAAACGTCTCTTCCATCTTGGCCTTAGCACTTGGAGCCCCTTGCTTTTTCTGAATGACAATGGTCAAGTCTCCACCTGGTTTCAAATGTTCAAAACTACCGGTGATCACCTGGTGAACCACTTTTTTACCAGCTCGGATTGGCGGATTACTGATCACATGGTCAAAGACCCCTTCAACAGCTTCATAGACATCCGAAAAAAAGATCTGAGCTTCCACGCCATTTCGGCTGGCATTTTTCTTAGCCAAGTCTAGCGCCCGCTCATTGACATCCACCATGGTCACGGAGACTCCCTGTGCTTTAGCTAGAGAGAGACCAATTGGACCATAGCCACAACCGACATCAAGAACGCTTTCTCCTCCTTGGAAATCCAGGGTTGATAAGAGCACCTGGCTTCCATAATCAATCATTTTTTTACTAAAGACGCCCGCATCTGTAAAGAAATTCATCTTTTGTCCCAATAAAACAACAGCCAGATCATGAATATCGTGGGCTGCATCTGGGTTTATATCGAAATACATTTTACTCATAAGGTTATTT
>CABKMC010000146.1 GCA_902373455.1 uncultured Streptococcus sp. | reverse complement strand
TGTTTCAGAACTGGAAGAAGAGTCACCATCACCTGACGCTGAGCCAGTAGAAGTGAGCACGACAGAAGAGGAGGCTCCAGAACTAGTAGAAGCTCAGGATGAAGTTTCAGAACCTGAAGTATCAGAAGCGATTGCTCAAGTGGAGGAAACTTCAGAAGTAGCAGAAGCCGAGTCTAGACTTCCTCAAGGAGAACCTGCATCAACCGTCGAGGAAAGAACTGTTGAAGAGGCAGAAGAGCCAATTCCAGACGAGATTGAGCCTCAGCAAGAAACCATTCAGGAAAAATACGATCGTAGCTTGAAAAAGACACGAACTGGATTTGGAGCACGTCTCAATGCCTTCTTTGCCAATTTCCGTTCAGTCGATGAAGAATTCTTTGAAGAATTGGAAGAACTCTTGATCATGAGTGACGTTGGGGTTCAAGTGGCTTCTAATTTAACCGAAGAGTTGCGCTATGAAGCCCGTTTGGAAAATGCCAAAAAACCAGATGCTCTCAAGCGCGTGTTCATCGAAAAATTGGTGGACTTGTATGAAAAGGATGGCCAATTTAATGAAGCTATTCGTTTTCAAGACGGTCTTACGGTCATGCTCTTTGTTGGGGTCAATGGAGTTGGTAAAACAACCTCTATCGGGAAGTTAGCCCACCGATACAAACAAGAAGGCAAGAAAGTCATGTTGGTTGCAGCAGATACCTTCCGTGCAGGAGCAGTGGCTCAACTGGCAGAATGGGGGCGCCGAGTAGATGTTCCAGTTGTGACAGGTCCTGAAAAATCAGATCCTGCTAGTGTTGTCTTCGATGGAATGGAACGCGCGATCTCTGAAAATATCGATGTTCTGATGATTGATACGGCTGGTCGTCTGCAAAACAAGGAAAACCTCATGGCCGAGCTTGAAAAAATTGGACGAATTATCAAGCGGGTGGTACCAGAGGCACCACATGAAACCTTGCTGGCCCTTGATGCTTCAACCGGTCAAAATGCCTTGGTGCAAGCCAAAGAGTTTTCAAAAATTACGCCTGTGACAGGGATTGTCTTGACCAAGATCGATGGAACGGCCCGAGGTGGGGTTGTTCTTGCGATCCGTGAAGAATTGGACATCCCAGTGAAATTGATTGGATTTGGAGAAAAGATCGATGACATCGGACCATTCCATTCAGAAAACTTCATGAGAGGTCTCTTGGAAGGCTTGATTTAAAGTCGAATAAAAAAGACAAATTGTTGGAAGGACAATTTGTCTTTTTTGTTTCCTTACGCTATCAAAAAAACCACCCGAAGGTGGCTTACTTTAATTCTTAGGTTCAGGTTTCCAAACCCACTCTGCTCCGTAGTCTGCAAGGAGATCATCGGATGCAGTTGGTCCCATGGATCCTGACTTGTACTCATAGAGCGGTGCTCCATTTTCAGCCCATAGTTTTTCGATCCGGTCAATCAATTGCCATGAAGCGCGGACTTCGTGCCAGTGGCTGTAATTGGTTGAGTCATTGTTCAACACGTCGAAAATTAATTTTTCATAAGGCTCTGGGGAAGCTCCAGTTGCAGTCGCATCTGTCTCGTAGTCAAAGGAAATCGGTGCGATACTAAATTTTTCACCGACCTCTTTTCCGTTGATGCTCAATGAGAAACCTTCATTTGGTTGGATATAAATGGTCAAGACATTTGGTTGCAAGCTATGTCCAAAAATGGAGTTGGTTTGCTTGAAGACCACATTGACCATGGTTCCTTTTTGCGTCAAGCGTTTTCCAGTACGGAAGAAGAAAGGAACTCCACGGAAGCGATCGCTATCGACAAAGAATGCACCAGAAGCGTAGGTCTCTGTTGTCGATTCAGGATCAACATTGGGCTCGCTACGATAGGAGATATCTTTTTTCCCTTCGATCGTACCTGAATGGTATTGACCACGGATAAAGAATTTCTTTAACTCATCATCTGTTGGGTTGTGCAATTGCTCAAAAACTTTGATCTTTTCAGCTCGAATCGCGTCCTTGGTAAAGGTAGCTGGTTTATCCATGGCAAGCAAAGACAAAAGCTGAAGGGTATGGTTTTGCACCATGTCTCGGAGGGCTCCAGAGTGATCATAGTAGCCACCGCGTTCTTCAACCCCCAGGCGTTCTGCAAAGGTGATTTGGATATTGTCAATAAAATCTCGGTTCCAGAGGTTGTCAAAAATGAGATTGCCGAAACGAATGGCAAAGATATTTTGGATCATTTCTTTGCCAAGGTAGTGGTCAATTCGGAAGATTTGCTCCTCATCAAAGGTTTCTTCCAATTCTTTGTTGAGCTGACTAGCCGTTTCTAGATCTGTACCAAAAGGTTTTTCAACGATCAAGCGCTCAAAACCTTGTCCATCCACAATCCCTTCTGATTTTAGGTGTTTGGCAATGGTTCCAAAAAATTGAGGGGCCATGGATAAGAAGAAGACCTTGTTGTGATCCGTTTGGTATTTTTCATCCAAGCTATTTTGCAATTCGCGCAGAGCGATGTAATGTTCGGTATCATTGACATCATGGCTTTGGTAGTAGAAATGACTAGCGAATTCTTGAGCTTGTTGAGGGCTATCGGCCAGATCTGTGATGGATTCTACTACGACTGATTCAAAGTATTCTTTGCTCCATGGTCTGCGAGCTGTTCCGATAACTGCAAAGTTTTCAGATAGATTTCCTGATTTATAGAGTCTAAAAAGGGATGGGTAGAGTTTGCGCTTGGCTAAATCTCCACTGGCCCCGAAAATGGTTACAATAACTTTTGAAGACATTTAAGTACCTATTTCCTATTTTATTAACCATATTTTACCATAAAATCTACAAGATTTCTTTGCTGGAATCGTTGTTCTGAATATTTTCCGATGGGATTTGAGTAGACAGCATCGAAAAAGCTAGAACCAATGTGGATTCTAGCTTGAACTGTTATAAGGTGTTTGGATCTACAACGGAAGCTCCATCAGAATACGCGGTAGACATAAGGATTAACCGGTTTTGTAATGGTTTGACAATCCGTAATGTGGAGGACAGGCAAGCTTTGCTTGAGCTGTTTGTGGTATTCAATGGACAAGGTTCCTTTTGCATGGATCCAGGTATTGTTGTCAAAATGTTGAGGAGCACCGGTTGTTAAAAGACCGTAGACGCCCGAGTCTGCGATACAGTGGATGATCCCAAAGCGAAAGAGGAATTGACTGTCTTTGTTATTAGGGTCATTGTAAACAAAACCGGTCAACTCGATGGTCTTTCCCGCAAATTGGTCTGGATAATCATAAATGACTTCCATGACTTCCATATAAT
>CABKMC010000145.1 GCA_902373455.1 uncultured Streptococcus sp. | reverse complement strand
GTATTGATCAGCTCATGATCGTCTAGATCAAACGCCATGACAATTTTCATCTTATTGCGTTCATGGAAGCGATAGTTGAGAAGCGCACTTCCCATATTTCCGATCCCCACAATAGCGACATTGGTAATAGCATTGTCATTTAACAGATCGGCAAAGAAGTTCATCAGTTTATTTACGTCATAACCAAATCCCCGTCTTCCTAATTCACCAAAATAAGAAAAATCTCGGCGAACAGTAGCAGAGTCAATCCCAATTGCATCAGCAATTTGCTTGGAATTTGCGCGCTCTATTTTTTCAGAGTTAAAGCGTTTAAAAATTCGGTAGTAGAGCGATAAGCGTTTTGCTGTTGCGCGTGGAATTGGAGTATTTTTATCATGTTTCACAATATCACAACCTTTCCCTCTTATTGTATAGGAAGATTGTGAAAAAATCAACTATCTAGAGCGGTTTTTAAAAAATATTTTTGTCTAAAGAAAAAGCTGATGGCGATGGAGAGTTCCATCAGCATCAGCTTAGTTTTCAGCTTGTTCTACCTTTTTCAAAAAAGCATAAAGTCCATCGACTCGTCCTGTATAGGGGAGCTTTTCCCCCTTGTATTCAATGGATACGATTGAGTAAGAGTCAGGCAAGGTTACACAGCCTGAAAAAGCTAGGATACAGGCTGCAAGGTCAGGATAAGTAGTCGTTCGTTCTACTTGGTAAGCATCGATATAAGTTAGGGTTACCATATTAGGCCTCTGTTTTGTTGAAAATTTCTCTTTCGACAAGACTATCCATTAAGAAATAGAATTTTTGTTGGATAATGTCATTTTCTGGATTTTTAAAGATATTAACCAGGCGAAGCCCAGACTTGTCTGTAATATTGATCTTAAAACCTGTCAAATCTTTATTGAAAATGATTTTAAGTAGGAAGCCTTCGCCGCTATTTGGAACGGCTTCGAGCAAACGATTTAACTCGTAATTTCCAACTTTTGTAACAGCGAATGTATTGTCACGTAAGGTATATTTTTTTACATTTGGGTGTAGACTATAGGTATATTTGCAGTCTTTCAATGAAACACTTGTTTCAAAAGCCATATTGTTCTCCTATGATAAAATTTCTTTAAGTTTTGAGAGGAAGTCTTGAACCTCCTCTACGCTATTGAGTTCTGAAAAACTAATTCGAAGGGATTCTTTTAGGCGTGAGCTATCTTTTCCATAGAGCGCCTCAAGGACATGGCTGGGTTGAACTGTACCAGCGGTACAAGCAGAACCTGTAGAGACAGAAATTCCAGCAAGATCGAGTCGCATCAGTAAAACGTCATTTTGGACACCCGGAAAGCCAAGGTTCCAAACAAATGGAAGATGATCCTCATTCGCATTTACGTAGTAGTCGTAGGCTGCTAAACCATTGACTAGCTCTTGGCCGAGTTTTTGAACCTGGTGGAAATTTTCTTCTTGATGAAGTGTAGCTTGCTGAAGCGCGGTTGCCATCCCGACAATAGAAATAAGATTTTCCGTGCTGGCTCTCATCTTATTTTCCTGATCCCCACCATGTAAGAGATTATCAAAATCTGGGGTGGCCGCATAAAGGAAGCCGACGCCCTTTGGTCCGTGGAATTTGTGGGCAGAAGCACTGAGAAAATCAATTCCCAACTCTTCGGGATAGACAGGGACCTTTCCAATTGCTTGTACAGCATCAACATGAAAGGCAGCTGGATGATCTTTTAAGAGTTCTCCGATTTCTTTAATCGGTAGAAGATCGCCTGTCTCGTTATTGGCAAACATGGTAGAGACAAGAATGGTATCCGGTCTAAGTGCCGCCTTGATATCACGAGCCTGAATGCGTCCATCTCTTGGTTGGACGATCGTCACTTCAAATCCGAAACGTTCTACAAGATATTCGATGGGTTCTAGAACCGCATGGTGTTCCAAAGCGGTCGTAATGATGTGTTTGCCATCTGCTTGATGTTTCAAGCAGTAGCCTTTTATAACGGTATTATTACTTTCTGATCCACCTGAAGTGAAGAAAATACGATTTGGAAGAGTATGGAGAGACTGAGCAATCTGCTCGCGAGATTCTCGGAGGAGTTTACTAGCCATCCGTCCATGAGCATGAAGGCTCGATGGATTTCCAAAAGTGGTCTTCATAGTTGCAGACATTTTATCAATGACTTCAGGTAGAAGGGGAGTTGTTGCGGCATTATCAAAATATATCACATTAAGACCTTATTTCTTGTGGTAGGCAAATAGAGGACTAACAGGTTTTCTTTCTTGAATGCGAACAATAGCTTCAGCGATCAGTTCGCTAGCTGTCAGATAGTTAATATTTTTTGGTGTTGGTCCATTTGGAGCAACAGAATCGGTTACCAAGATTTCTTTGATCGGAGCTTGGTCTAATAATTCAACAGCGCCTTTTACAAATAAACCATGGCTTGAAACAGCATAAATTTCAGTAGCACCTTCGCGTTCGACGATTTTCGCAGCTTCTGAGAATGTCTTACCGGTATTGAGGATATCGTCAATCAAGATTGCTTTCTTATCTTTGACATCCCCGATAATATAGCCATAATCACGGTTTGCATCATCTTGTTCGTAATCAATGATGGCAATCGGTGCATCAAGATATTCCGCTAAACTACGAGCCCGTTTGACACCTGAGTTTTTAGGACTGACGACTACAACATCAGGACCAGTTAGACCTTTATTAATGTAGTGTTCTGCAAAGAGTGGAATGGTAAAGAGGTTATCCACGGCAATATCGAAGAAACCTTGGACCTGAACAGCGTGGAGATCCAGTGTGACGACGCGATCCACCCCAGCTTTGACCAACATGTTTGCGACAAGCTTAGCAGTAATTGGTTCGCGAGGAGCAGCAGTCCGGTCTTGGCGAGCATAACCGAAGTAAGGCATGACCACATTGACAGTATTTGCGCTGGCCCGTTGGCAAGCATCCACCATAATTAAGAGTTCCATCAAGTGATTGTTGACAGGGAAACTGGTTGATTGAATGATATAAATATCATATCCACGAACACTTTCCTCAATATTGACTTGGATTTCACCATCTGAGAATTGACGGGATGAAATTTTCCCAAGTGGAACCCCAGCATGATCCGCGATTTTTTGCGCAATCTCTGGATTTGAATTGAGAGAGAAGAGCTTCATATTTTTTTTATCTGACATGTGATTCCAACCTCATTTAGATTTTTGATCTTAGCACTATTTTAGCAAAAATTTGCGATAATTTCAGCTATTTTACAATCTTTCAGCCAATCTGGCGATTTTATTTTTTGCTGCTTTGTAGACG
>CABKMC010000144.1 GCA_902373455.1 uncultured Streptococcus sp. | reverse complement strand
CTACCGTCACCCATTTGGGAATGCCTTGATCGAAAAAGCCTATAAAGATTTTGGTTATAAGAAATTATTGGATGCTGGTGTCCAGCAGATTGATGGCAAGACCTATACACTCGAAAAACCATTCTATGCAACGGTGAAAAAGGGAGCTAAAGAGCCCACACTTGCAGTAAAAGATGGGTATTTGACAGTGGATAATGGTCTCTATACTCTGTCTGAAGGAATCCGAGATGATATGAAAGTGGAAGAAGGGGCCAAGCCAGAGCTTGTCAAAGAAACAGCAAGTGGAAAAAAGACGACTGCCAAGCAAAGTAAATGGCTTTCGCTAGATCACTTCCTGATTTTGATTCCGATTCTCATTCTTGTCATCATTCTCTCGATTGAAAAACAAAGTCGAGATCGACGCAAAAGAGACGCCCAAAAGCGCTATTATAAAGATTAAGAATAAAACCTAACTGATTGTCGGTTGGGTTTTGTCATTGTTCCATTAGGATACTTTTAGAAAGGATGTAAATGAAAAAATTCCGTAATTCTTATGCAGCTTATATGCTACTCTATAGTTTTTATTTTATGTCTACCTCCCTCTTTACGACCTTAATTTCTGTCTATTTGATGGGGAAACACTATAGTGCCACCCAAGTATCGACCCTGGTATCTGTTGCCTTTTTCTTATCCATGGTAGCCCAACCCTTCTTTGGGTATATCAATGAACGATTTGGAATCGTAAAAATGACAACCCTCAGTCTGAGCATTATCATAGGTGGAGTCTTAGGTTTTCTTTGGGCTCCCAATCTCTTTTGGCTGACAGTTTTTTATGGAATCGTTCTAGTCTGTTTGAATGGAACAGCTCCCATGATGGAAGTTTTTGCAACGCAAAGTCCATACGCTTTTGGGAAGATTCGCGTTTGGGGAACGATTGGCTACTCAGTTGGAGTACAAATAGCCGGCTGGGTCTATCATCAGTTTAGTCCCCAAGCAGTCTATTATACGGTCTTAATCACGATTGTCCTAAGTATTTTCTGTCTGAGTGCCGTTCGAATGAAGAAAAAAGAGACAGTTATAGAAAAGGAAAAAGAGCCCGTTTCTATTTGGCCTCTTCTTCACAACGGTCCTTATCTCTTCTTTATTATTCTGATTGGCTTGGCTTCAGGGGTTGGTAATATCGGCCACACCTATATTCCTGAGTTGCTGATGGATAGTGGTCTACCGGTTCATATTGCCTCTACGGTTGTGGCTATCTCAGTTGTAGTAGAAGCTCCTTTGATATTTTTCTCCGATCGATTCATGGACCACTGGCCTTTACGGGTTTTGATCGCTCTTCCAATCGGGATTATTTTCGCTCAATATGCCGTCTATGCTCTTCCAAGTCCTGTCTTCTTAAAAGTGCTCCTGACACTCTTAGCCAAGCATACGACAGGCATGGTTTTGGTTATGGTTTCCTTACGGTTTATTGCCCAACAGGTGAAGGGGAAAGACTTGGTTCTTGCTATGGCTATTGTACAGGGGGCGCGCTACCTAGGTACGATTCTATTACAACCACTGGCTGCACACTTTATTGAATACGGCGGCTATCAACTTATGAGCCTCTTTTTAGCAGGAGTAGTAGGAATCGTTTTTGTAATGACCTTTGCCTTAAAAATGCCCCAAGGAAGATCTCACAGCCTTTTTGGTGGCAATGTAGAATAATTTATTTGCTAGAATTGTACAACTAGCTACAGAGGAATTGGACAGAAACACTGATTTCATCGTGTTCTGTCCAATTTTTTTGCTATTATCAAGAACTAGTGATTAATTTGACAATCAAAGTATTCGATGATAGAATGAGGTGAAATAAAAATAAAGGAGACCATTTTATGAAAAAAATGATCTTATCGACAGCTGCTCTTTTGACGATTGTTTCCCTAGTTGCTTGTTCAAATAAGCAAGAAACAAAGAAGGAAACTTCAAATAGTCAATCAACTACTAAAGTGACGAGCAAATCTGCCAACACTTCAAAAAGTAAGGACACTTCAACAGATTCAGAAGATACTTCATCTTCTAGTCTCTTAACAGATGCTGAAATCAGTAAAGCAAAAACAGTTGGAGACTTCAAAAAGTTGTTTGCAAAATTAATGGATCAATCTGTATCTATTACTGAAGAAGCAGGTGGTTCTGTGACGGGTTCTGCAAAAGAGCAATACGATGCAACGATTAGTGCCTTGAAGCAAGGATTGGAAAACCAAAAAGATATCTTTAATGAAGGATTGGAAAGCATCGGTTCAGATAGCACTGTTGTTCCTAAAGAAGATCGTGAAGCTTTGATCGAAAGCTTGAAAGATGCTCGAGAAGAGTTGGAAAGTACTCGTAAAGAAATGAAAGATATGCAGAAAGAATTGAGTAAATCACCTGTTGCAGATGACGACAGTGATGATTCAGATTCAGATTCTGACGAATAAAAGGAAGAAAAGGTTGGAATTTCCAGCCTTTTTCTTATTTTTTTTCGAATGATATAGATGAGGAGGTGGGCCTATGTTTATTGCCGTGGATAAAAATCAAAAGCGGTGGAACTGTATGGAAGAGATCCCAGCTGTGACAGACGGACCCTTCTATTGCTTAGCTTGTCACAGCCCAGTACGTCTTAAAAATGGCACGGTTCTACGGGCTCATTTTGCCCATGTGGAGTTACAGCATTGTCCCTATCATCACGAAGCTGAGAGTTTGGAACACCTGGAATTGAAAGCCAGTCTTTATGACTGGGCCTCCAAGGAAACTAGAACAGAAGTCGAAAGTTATTTAGCAGATTTTCAACAAATTGCAGATCTCTTAGTAGTAGATAAGAAGTTAGCTTTGGAAGTGCAGTGCAGTTCCCTATCTTTAGAACGCTTGAAGGAGAGAAGTGATGCTTATCGATCCCATGGTTATCAGGTCTATTGGTTACTCGGTAAAAAGTTGTGGCTCAAGGAAAGACTGACCAAGCTGCAGGCTGGTTTTCTATATTTTAGTCAGAATCGTGGGTTTCATCTTTGGGAATTGGATTTGACCAAGCAAGAGCTCCGTTTGCATTACCTCATCCATGAGGATTTACGAGGGCGATTGCATTATCAAACAGAAATTTTCCCTTTTAGTCAAAGGTCTTTACTAGAAGTCTTACGGACCCCTTATCTTTCGCAACCCATGCAGCAAATGGCAGTCGATCTCGATCGTACATTTTTAACCTATATACAGCAGCAGCTCTTTTACCGTCACCCAAAGTGGATGAGGCTTCAGGAAGAACTCTATTTGCAGGGACACCATCTAATGGAACTGGGGCTGGA
>CABKMC010000143.1 GCA_902373455.1 uncultured Streptococcus sp. | reverse complement strand
AACGAATTCACGCGCAAACTTACCTGATTGGATATCAGCAAGGGCAGCTTTCATGTTTTCTTTTACTTCTGGACCGATGACACGTGGACCAGTTACGAAATCACCAAATTCCGCAGTATTTGAACATGATTGACGCATTTTCTTGAAGCCACCTTCGTAGATCAAGTCAACGATCAATTTCATTTCGTGAAGTACTTCGAAGTAAGCCAATTCAGGGGCATAACCAGCTTCTGTCAAAACTTCAAATCCAGCTTCGATCAAGCTTGTCAAACCACCCATAAGAACGGCTTGTTCACCAAACAAATCTTCTTCTGTTTCTTCTTTGAAGGTTGTTGAAAGAAGACCAACACGTGCTGAACCAACACCTTTTGCCCAGTCCATTGCGATGTCTTTGGCGTTACCAGTAGCATCTTGGTAGACAGCATAAAGTGCTGGTACACCAAATCCTTCAGTGTAAGTACGACGTACCAAGTGACCTGGTCCTTTTGGTGCAACCATGAAGACATCTACGTCTTCAGGAGCTTTGATGTATCCAAAGTGGATATTGAAACCATGAGCAAATCCGAGAGCTTTACCAGCGCTCAAATTTGGAGCGATTTCATCTTTGTAGATATCTTTTTGGATTTCGTCTGGTGCCAAGATCATGATGATATCAGCCAATTTAGTTGCTTCTGCAACTGGGTAAGCTTCAAAACCATCTTCTTTTGCTTTATCGAATGATTTACCAGGACGCACACCGATGATCACATCATGACCTGAATCACGCAAGTTTTGTGCGTGGGCATGACCTTGTGAACCATAACCGATAACGGCGATCTTTTTACCATCAAGTGCTGGTACTTTAACGTCTTTTTCGTATTCCATTTGAACTGCCATAAGTAAAATCTCTTTTCTATTTTATTATTTGCCTTTTTAAGGCGGGGTTAACAATGTTAAGGTAAGAATTAATCTCGAGTAAATCCGGTTGCACCGGTGCGGGCGATGTTTTTAATCCCATACGGGCGAATGACACGAATGAGGGCCTCGCTCTTTTCTGCATTTCCCGTCATTTGAACGGTAATCGAACTTGGGGCTACATCGACCACGGTCGCACGGAACGGTTGGATGATGGCCAAGATCTCTGCCCGCTTCTCAGCAGGTGCAGAAACTTTCACCAAGATCACTTCGCGCTCCAAGTGTGGTTTATCTGTGATATCCCGAACACGGATCACATCCACCTGGCGGTTGAGCTGTTTGATGATTTGCTCCACTTCATCGTGCGAAGCAACATCAATGATGATGGTAATCCGCGATACGTTAGGGTTTTCTGTTGCGCCAACAGAGATACTTTCGATATTGACTTGACGTCTCGATAGAACTCCTGTAAAGCGGTTCAGAACACCTGAGCGGTTTTGAAGTTTGGCTGTTAACATTCTACGCATTAAACTTCACCCCCAACATCTCATGATTACTCTTACCAGCTGGTACCATCGGTAAGACATGCTCTTTCCGAGAAATGTCTACTTCGATGAACATTGGTACATCTTCTGTGATGACTTCCAAATCCTTCTCTAGGGTTTCAGGATTATCAAATTTATAATTCTTGATCCCGTAGGCTTGCGCCATCAATTGGAAATCCGGAAGGCTATCAAAGACTGACTCTGATGTCCGACCATCATAGAAGGCTTCTTGCCATTGACGGACCATCCCAAGTGAATGGTTGTTGAGCATAACGACCTTGATGGGAACCTTATAAATATTTAAGATCGCCAATTCCTGGTTGGTCATTTGGAAACCACCATCTCCGACAAAGAGAACAACTTCTTTATCGGGATTGGCAATTTTTGCTCCGATAGCTGCAGGAACACCGAATCCCATCGTTCCTAGACCACCTGAAGTCACCAATTGGCGCTCATTTTGGTAAGGATAGTATTGAGCTGCCCACATTTGGTGTTGTCCAACGTCTGTGACGACAATAGCGTCCCCCTTGGTCAACTCTCCAATGCGTTCGATCACAGCTTGGGGCTGTACAACCCGTTCCTTCTTGTCGTAAGAACGAACCCGGTTCTTATCTTGGGTAACCTTTTCGATCCATTTTTCAGTGTTCAGATGAACCACTGGTTCTGCCAGCAACTGTTGCATGGCTTTTTTCGCATCACCAACGACTGGAATATCAACTGCAATGATCTTACCAATCTCTGCAGGATCAATATCGATGTGGGCAACCTTAGCATTCTTAGCGAAAGTTTTTGGATTACCTGTTAAACGGTCATCAAATCGACAACCAACACTAATCATAAAATCCGTCTCTGTCATGGCAATGTTAGCAGCGAAGGATCCGTGCATTCCTCCCATTCCTAGGAAAAGAGGATGACTGGTCGCAATCGTTCCTTGACCTAAAAGACTGGTCACTACTGGAATCTGATAGCGCTCTGCAAAAGCAATCAACTCTTTTGCAGCCCCAGCGTAACTTACCCCACCACCAGCAAGAAGAACTGGTTTTTTAGCCTTACTCAATTGCTTCAAAATCTTTTTGATTTGCAATTCATTTGGTTCAATGGTTGGCTGATAGCTTGGAAGCTTCACACTTGGTTCATAGATGAAATCTGTCTCTATAGCAGAGACGTCTTTCGGTAGGTCAATGACGACAGGACCTGGACGACCTGTAGTCGCGATATGGACAGCTTCTGTAATAATCCGCGGAAGGTCTGCCGTCTCACGTACTTGATAATTGTACTTGGTAATGGGCATGGTAATTCCCACAATATCCGCTTCTTGGAAGGCGTCTTTCCCGATTCCAGCGCGATTGACTTGACCAGTAAAGACCAATAAAGGCACACTGTCGCTCATGGCATCCGCAATCCCTGTAATAGCATTGGTAGCCCCCGGTCCACTCGTGACGACTGCGACACCCAACTTCCCAGTTGATTTGGCATAGCCTTCAGCTTCATGCAAGCATCCTTGTTCGTGTCGTCCAAGAATATGCTTGATACCTTCAAAGCTATAGATAGCATCGTATAAAGGCAAAACGGCTCCACCAGGATAACCAAAAATTGTATCGATTCCCAAATCACGCAGGGTTTCAAGGACAAGTTCTGAACCGGTTTTCGCAGTTTCTAAGGTAATTTTCTCCATGTCTCTCCTTTCCAGTACTTTGTTTCTCAAATGAGCATGCTACTATCATACCATTTTTAGGAAATATTTCAAGGAAAAATAGTAAATTTTCTGAATTTTCTATCCAAATCCGAATAATGAGAGCTCTCCTAAAACAATAACAAATCCAATCAAAAAAGAGGCTGGGACAAAAGTCCTAGCCTCTCAATTGTCTTTGGATTATCGAGCAATACGCAGTGGTTGAG
>CABKMC010000142.1 GCA_902373455.1 uncultured Streptococcus sp. | reverse complement strand
GCTCCTTCAGTTGAAATTTCTCAAATGAGAGATAAACCAACTCTTTGACCGCTTCAGTCATGAAGCCCTTTCCCCAAAAATCTTTGCGTAAAAAGTAGCCTAACTCAGCCTCACCCTTAATTTCATCCAACTTTTCAAATTTGATGGAGCCGATCATCTGATTAGTTTTCTTATCACAGATGGCCCAAACCCCCAAAGGATTTTTCATGAAATAGTTGGCTAGTACATACTGGGTTTCGGCAAGATCGGCTTGTGCAGGAAAGATAAATTGTAAATTTTCAGGATTAGAAGCAATCTTATAAAAATCTTCCGCATCCTCAAAGAGAAAAGGTCGTAAATACAACCTTTGTGTTTCAATTAGTGAATAGGCAGCTAAGTGCGTCCAAATATTCATCTCAAACTCCATTGTTCGTGTATCCAGCTGCCACTATCAGATCCCTAGCTCTGTCACTATTCCTCTACCAACTGGATATTTGCTCCAAGTTGAGTCAATTTATGAATAATATCTGAATACCCGCGAAGGATGTATTCCACATTTGTAATTTCGGTTATTCCAGAAGCCATGAGACCTGCGATCACTAAAGCCGCACCAGCTCGAAGATCCGTCGCTTTCACACTGGATCCTGTCAATTGATTTGGTCCTTCATAGATAATGTGGTCGTTCAAGGTCGAAATAGTAGCCCCCATTTTAGCCAATTCTGGCACATGGTTGACCCGCTTTTCATAAATCGTATCAACAATTCGACCACGTCCTGCAGCAGTTAAGAGCAAAGGTGTGATCGGTTGCTGTAAATCAGTCGCAAAACCAGGATAAGGAGAAGTTTTGATCTGGATCGCCTTCAAGCCTGTTTGTTTTTCCACAAAGATGCTATCTTCAGAAATGGTCATGCGCACACCCATTTCCTCTAACTTGGCAATATAGCTCTCCAAATGCTCGTACAAGACATTATTGATCTGAATGCCTTCTCCGATAGCAGCCGCAAGCGCAATATAGGTTCCTGCTTCGATGCGATCAGGAATCACCTGATGTCTCGTCCCATGCAAATGCGGAACACCATCAATGGTAATGATATCCGTCCCTGCTCCCCGAATATGGGCTCCCATATTGTTCAACAAGGTTACCACATCGATAATTTCAGGTTCTCGAGCCGCATTTTCGATCACTGTCCGGCCTTCAGCCTTGACTGCTGCCAAAATCGTATTGATCGTTGCACCGACACTAACAGTATCCATGTAGATGTTAGCTCCTTGAAGAGGCTTGCCATTAGTCGCAAGTTTCATACTAGAGCCATCCATGGTCATAGCGGCTCCCATTGCTTCAAAGGCCTTCAAATGCAAATCGATCGGACGTGGTCCAAGGTCACACCCACCAGGCAGTCCAACCGTTGCTTGACCATAGCGTCCTAGTAGGCTGCCATAGAAATAATAGGAAGCTCGCAGACTGTTGATCTTTCCAAATGGCATGGGCATATTCTTCACCCCACGTGGATCAATAATCAAACTGTCTTCTTTGCGCTCGATCTTAGCCCCCATGATGGTCATGATTTCAATCAGACTCGCCACGTCGGAGATATCCGGTACCCCATCAAGGGTCACGATATCATCCGCCAGAATAGTTGCAGGAATCAGGGCCACTACGCTGTTTTTTGCACCACTAATGGTCACCTCTCCTTTTAGAGGGCGACCACCATTTATTACAATTTTTTTCATCTTAATAATTCATTAGCTCTTTCAAGTCTTTTTCCTTTTACTATCGTTTTTTTGCAACGGAAATAAAAGGGACAACGTATTTAAAATACTGCATCTATTATACCACAGATCGCCCTATTTTTCCATCTGTAGGAATTTTCAACACGAAAAAAAGCTAGGATCATCTTGACCCTAACTTTTCCATTTCAACGAATTATTTTACAGCATCTTTCAAGGCTTCTACCTTGTCCAAACGTTCCCATGGAAGGTCGATATCTGTCCGTCCCATATGACCGTATGCTGCTGTTTGACGGTAGATTGGACGTTTGAGGTCCAGCATTTGGATAATCCCTGCAGGGCGAAGATCAAAGATCTCACGCGCTGCTGCTTCTAATTTGCTCTCAGCAACAGTACTTGTACCGAAAGTATCGATACGGACAGATACTGGGTGAGCCACCCCGATCGCATAGGCCAATTGCACTTCTGCCTTCTTAGCAAGACCAGCTGCCACAATGTTTTTGGCGATGTAACGAGCTGCATAAGAAGCAGAACGGTCTACCTTGGTCGCGTCCTTACCAGAGAATGCACCGCCACCGTGACGTGAATAACCACCATAGGTATCGACGATAATTTTACGACCTGTTAATCCTGAGTCCCCTTGAGGTCCACCGATAACAAAGCGTCCTGTTGGGTTGATGAAGAATTTAGTCTCATCATCCAGGTAAGAAGATGGAATCACTTCTTTGATGACCTTGTTAATCACATCTTCGTGGATTTGTTCATTGCTGACATCTGGATCGTGTTGGGTTGAAATAACAACCGTATCTACGCGCACTGGGCGGTCGTTTTCATCGTACTCAACAGTGACCTGCGATTTCGCATCTGGACGAAGATAGCTGATTTCACCTGACTTACGCAATTCTGCCAAGCGACGAACCAACTTGTGGCTGAGTGAAATTGGTAATGGCATGAGTTCTTCTGTTTCATCCACCGCAAAACCAAACATGAGACCTTGGTCTCCTGCACCAATCAAATCGAGTGGATCTTGATCCGCATTCCCACGTACTTCTAGGGCTTCGTTTACCCCTTGAGCGATATCAGGAGATTGTTCCACCAATGATGGGTGTACTCCAACAGTTTCAGCAGAGAAACCATATTCTGTATTGGTATAGCCAATTTCTGCAATCGTATCGCGAACAACACGGTTAATATCGACATATGCATTTGTTGAAATTTCACCAAAAACATGGACTGAACCTGTATAAACAGCTGTTTCAGCCGCAACGTGTGCTTCTGGATCTTGCTCTAAAATAGCATCTAAAATAGCATCTGAAATTTGGTCTGCAATCTTATCTGGATGCCCCTCAGATACTGATTCAGACGTGAAAAGTTTACGTTCTGACATAAAAATGTCCCCCCTTAAAAAAATATTGTTATAGAGTTACAAAGTACTGATAGACAGTCTATCACCTTATCGGGACCATATAACACTTCATTATAACACATTACCAATAATATGGAAAATTATTTTCAAAAAGCCCATTAAATCAGCTTTTTTGGGCTCAATTAAACAAACTTAAGCAATCCTCAAAGTTCCTATAAAGTTCACAAAAAAATACCCCGTAGGGTATCTATCAATTTACGAGTTCAGCAGGCAAGATCTAGTACCCTCACACGGTGCTTTTTTTATCTTCAAAAATGGTAGGTGTCCGCGTACCAATGGGTACTCGAAAAACTACCACCTACATAAATGATAACATAT
>CABKMC010000141.1 GCA_902373455.1 uncultured Streptococcus sp. | reverse complement strand
CACCCAGTGCTACTTCATCTGCTATTCCTGGTTTTTCTTCTTCCAAATCTGCTGTTGGGATTTTCTCATAAAGAGCAGGATCGGCTCCTAAGGCCTTAAGCAATTGTTTTCCTTGGCGTTTATTCAAACGGAAAAGGGGTAAAATATCTGCACCACCATCTCCAAATTTTGTGAAGAAACCAGTAATATTTTCTGCAGCATGATCCGTTCCAATCACCGCTCCGCTGCGTGCTCCAGCTAGAGCATACTGAGCAATCATGCGACTGCGAGCCTTAATATTGCCTTTGTTAAAATCAGAAACCTCTGTTCCAGTCGCTTCTACTGCTCGTACCATTTCGTCAGCAGACTCCTTGATATTCACAACCAGGCTAACATCCGGCTGGATAAAGGCCAATGCTTTTTGTGCATCTGCTTCATCTGCCTGTACCCCATAAGGAAGACGAACGGCAATAAATTGATAGGAGGCATCTCCTGTTTCTGCACGCATTTCTTCCATGGCTAATTGAGCTAATCGTCCAGCAAGAGTTGAATCTTGTCCTCCTGAGATCCCTAATACAAATGTTTTCAAGAAGGGATGTTTTTTTAGATATCTTTTTAAGAAATCAACCGAGCGGCGAATCTCTTCCTGAGGATCAATGCTAGGCTTGACACCCAATTGTTGGATAATCTCTTCTTGCAAACTCATTTTGCTTCTCCTTCTCCATTGGCCTTGTTACGCATTTCCTCGATCAGATCCATCTTATCCTGCCAAATATCTTTGGCCAAGTCAACTGGGTAATGCTGTGGATTGAGAACGCGCTTGTATTCATCCCATAATTGATCGTAATTTTTACGAGCATATTCTTGAATTTCTGATAATGTTGGCAGTTGATAAACCAATTGACCCTCTTTAAAAATATCCACTAAAAGAGGAATGGCCTCAAAGTTTCGGACTGTTTTATTAATGTAGGTATAAGTTGGATGGAACATTTTAAGTTCTGTCAGTTGTGAAACATCTACTCCATCGTAAGTGATGTAGTCCCCTTCTGACTTACCTTTTTCACGGCTGGTAATCCGCCAGACTTGCTTTTTACCTGGTGTAGAAACTTTCTCTGCATTATTGGAAAGCTTGATGGTATTGATCATCTCTCCTGCTTCGTTTTCAACAGAGACAATTTTGTATACCGCTCCAAGCGCTGGTTGATCGTAAGCTGTAATTAACTTGGTTCCTACACCCCAAACATCAATTTTTGCTTTTTGCATTTTTAAGTTGAGGATGGTATTTTCATCCAAGTCATTAGAAGCGTAGATTTTAGCATTTGTAAACCCAGCCTCATCTAATTGCTGGCGAACCTTTTTAGAAATATAAGCAATATCTCCTGAGTCAATCCGGACGCCTAGGAAATTGATCTTATCTCCCATTTCACGCGCTACCTGAATAGCAGCAGGTACCCCAATACGAAGCGTATCATAGGTATCGACGAGGAAGACACAATCTTTATGGGTTTCCGCATAAGCTTTAAAGGCTTGATAGTCATTCCCATATACTTGTACAAGAGAATGGGCATGGGTTCCTAAAACTGGGATTCCAAAGAGTTTTCCTGCCCGAACATTACTAGTCCCATTAGCACCTCCGATGACTGCCGCACGAGTTCCCCAAATCGCAGCATCCATTTCTTGCGCGCGGCGTGTCCCAAATTCCATTAAGGGCTCATCTTCAATGACCGAACGAATGCGAGCAGCTTTTGTGGCTATCAAGGTTTGAAAGTTGACGATATTCAAAAGGGCTGTTTCCACCAATTGACACTGAGCTAAAGGGCCCTCTACCTGAACAATTGGTTCATTCGCAAAGACTAAGTCTCCTTCTTGAGCCGATCGTACCGTCAATTCCAACTTGAGATCACGAAGATATTCCAAGAAGGCCCCATGATAACCAAGTGACTCTAAATAGGCAATATCGCTCTCAGAAAAACTCAAGTTTTCCAAGTATTTCACAATTCTCTCTAAGCCAGCAAATACAGCGTAACCGTTTTTAAAAGGCTGTTGACGAAAATACACTTCAAATACAGCATGTTTATTGTGGATACCTTGATCAAAATAGACTTGCATCATGTTGATTTGGTATAAATCAGTATGCAAAGTTAAACTGTCATCTGGATACATATGTATACCTCTTTTTTATTGATTTGTTCTATGAATTCCTACCATAAAATTAGTACCATTATAGCACATTTCAGCTCTATTGAATACTGAAAGGAAAGCATGAAAAAAATCTGAGACAGGAAGCTCAGATTTTTTGGATTAAAAGTTTTCTGTGATATATTTATAAACTTCTTGGCCAGCAATCGCACCGTCTCCGACGGCTGTCGTCACTTGACGCAAATCTTTTTGACGAACATCGCCAACCGCAAAAATACCTGGGACTGTGGTTCTCATATGATCATCCGTGACCACCCAGCCATTTTCATCTAAAATACCAAGTTCTGTCGCAAATTCACTGACAGGATCTAAACCGACATAGATAAAGACACCACCGAAGGCTTGCTCTCTAACCTCTCCTGTCTTCACATCTTTTAAAAGGACAGACGTTACTTTTTGTTCACCCTTAATTTCTTCAACAACTGTATTCCAAGCAAAGTGAATTTTATCATTGGCAAAGGCACGATCTTGAAGAACTTTTTGAGCACGCAATTGATCACGACGATGGGCAATGGTCACTGTTTTTGCAAACTGAGTCAAAAAAACAGCTTCTTCTACCGCAGAATCGCCTCCACCAACGACCAAGAGATCCTCGTCTCTAAAGAAAGCTCCATCACAAACAGCACAGTAGGAAACCCCTCTACTATTCAGCTCCTCTTCACCAGGGACATTTAATAAACGGTGGTTGGAACCTGTTGCAATCACAATAGTTTTAGCTTCAAATTCTCCGTCATCTGTGACAATCTTTTTGGTTGCTCCGTGGTCTTCGATGCGCTCTACCTGTCCAAACAAATGTTCTACACCAAGATTCTCTAAAGGCTCGAACATTTTTTCAGCCAAGTCTGGACCACTAATATTCGCATAGCCAGGATAGTTTTCAATGTCAGACGTATTGTTCATTTGACCGCCTGGAATTCCTCTCTCAATCAATGCGACTTTTAAATTGCTTCGTGCTGCATAAAGGGCAGCAGTCATCCCTGCAGGACCTGCCCCAATAATCACTGTATCAAACATACACAACCTCTTTCTGTTTCGTTGTAATCATTATAATTCTAACACGGTCTTTTTGCAATTATCGTGCTTGAAAGATAAACAAAATCCCTATGACCGCAAAGGTTAAAATAGGAATCGTCATGATATCAATTAAAAGGATATCATACAAATGGGCTTGTCGTTGCTTGGCTGTTTTATCTTTCTTCTTAAGGGCACGGTAGCCAATCCAAATACAAGAAGCGATCCCAACTAAAATCGTTGTCGTCACTAAACTTTGTAAATATAAGGACA
>CABKMC010000140.1 GCA_902373455.1 uncultured Streptococcus sp. | reverse complement strand
ATGACTAGCTTTTTGCTCAAGTTCCTCAAAAAAGAAGAAGTCCAGCAAAAGCGCAAGGACATCTTTGTCGACAGTTTAGTTTTATTGGGCTACATCATTCAAAATGAAGATGGAAAGTATGAGTTAGCTGTCGAATTTGATAAAGAACGATTCATTTTTATAAAAAAATAAAGGCTAGGAATTTTCCTAGCCTTTTTTCATTTGATCATAGATAACGTTCAGCAATAGCGGCGTCACCTGGATACTCTTCTTTTACGCCATTGACGATTTGGTAGCAGTCAGCTCCTTTTCCGGCGATAATGACGGCATCTTCAGGCTTGCTGGTTGTTGCCATGGCCACTTGAATGGCTTCTTCGCGATCTGCGATTTTCTCGACAGGGCGCGTGATAAAGCTGCTAATCTCTTCAGCGATAGCCAAAGGATCTTCATAGTTGGGATCATCCGCTGTGAGGAAGACTTGGATTTCAGGATGGTCTTCTAAGAGTATGCCAAAGTCCTTGCGGCGGCTCTCTCCTTTATTACCAGTTGAACCAAGGACCAGTGAAATGGTCCCCGTTTGATGGGTTTCGACAACTGAGAGCAGTTTTTTCAAGCTATCTCCATTATGGGCATAGTCGATGAAAACCTTAGCGCCATTTTTCTGAGTCAAGACTTCCATTCGGCCAGGAACGCGCGTCTTAGCAATCCCTTTTTGGATATCCTCGAGGCTCGCACCTAGACGAAGACAGGCAAGACCCGCTGCTACAGCATTTTCTTGGTTGAAGTGACCAATCAGTTGGATATCGTAGTCGCCTGCTAGCTTACCAGTGGCTGAGAAGCTGAAGGCCTTAGAGTTTTCAATTTGATTCTCAGACTGGCTTCCATAAAAATCGTGGTCTTGGTTTGCGACTTGGTCCGCTAAAACTTGGAAATGATCCATATCGCTATTGATGACTACGGCTTGGCTATTCTTCATGAGGAGACGTTTGTGGTAGAAATAATCCTCAAAAGTTGGGTGTTCAATCGGTCCAATATGGTCTGGACTGATGTTGAGAAAAACACCAACGTCAAAGGTCAGACCGTAAACCCGTTTCACCAGATAAGCTTGACTGGAAACTTCCATAATCAAGTGGGTCCGATCATTGGCTACTGCCTCAGCCATCATGGCAAAAAGATCCAAGCTCTCTGGAGTTGTCAGGGTCGATTTAAAGAAGTTTTTACCATCCAGCGTTGTATTCATGGTCGACAGCATAGCTGGTCGGTGACTTTGTTCCAAAATATGGTAAGCAAAATAGGCCGCTGTTGTCTTTCCCTTAGTCCCTGTGAAGGCCAATAGTTTTAATTGTTTCTCAGGGTGCCCATAAAACTCCATAGCAATTAAGCTCATGGCCTGCTTGATATCATTGACGAGAATGGCAGGAATACCAACTTCATAATCTTTTTCAGAGACATAAAAGCCGAGTCCATTAGAAATAGCCTGTTCCAGGTATTCTTTTTTGAAACTCGCCCCTTTAACAAAAAAGAGGGTACTAGCAGAAACCTTACGGCTATCATAGCTAATGGCATCAAAACTTGTTCCTTCTAGATGGTAGTAGTACTCCCCATTTACTAGAGCTTCTCGGAAATTTTGGTCATGTTTTAAAATGTTGAGGGTTTGTTCAATTGTAATCATAAAACTATTGTAAACCTAAAGTCCCTATTTTACAAGTGTCATGGAAAAGTTTATAATGAAGAGAAGAAGAAACGAAAGAGGACACCAATGAGTCACGAACAAAATGACCAGCAAGCCCAGATGCTACGCGGGACTGCCTGGATGACAGCCAGCAACTTTATCAGCCGTTTGCTAGGAGCCGCTTATATTATTCCTTGGTATATTTGGATGGGGAAATATGGGCCACAAGCCAATGGTCTTTTTACAATGGGCTACAATATCTATGCTTGGTTTCTCTTGATTTCGACAGCCGGAGTACCCGTAGCTGTTGCTAAGCAAGTAGCCAAATACAATACCCGGGACCAAGCGGATCATAGCTTTGCTTTGATTCGGGGCTTCTTGAAATTTATGGGAATTCTAGGCCTTGGATTTGCCATTCTCATGTATCTTTTGTCTCCTGTCTTTGCGAGTCTTTCAGGTGGGGGAAAAGAGTTGATTCCGATCATGCAGAGCCTTTCTTGGGCTGTCTTGATCTTTCCTTCGATGAGTGTCATTCGGGGATTTTTCCAAGGTTTTAACAACATGAAGCCTTACGCCATTAGCCAGATCGCTGAACAAGTGATCCGGGTCATCTGGATGTTGCTCACGACCTTCTTCATTATGAAGATTGGCTCAGGTGATTATGTGCAAGCTGTGACGCAGTCGACCTTTGCGGCCTTTATCGGGATGGGAGCGAGCCTTCTGGTGCTCTTTTATTACCTTGCAAAGACAGGCTTGCTCTCTTCTATTTTTAGAAAGCAAGAGGGAAGTGAAGGGATTGACACTCGGGCTCTCTTGATCGATACGATTCGTGAGGCCATTCCTTTTATTATCACTGGTTCTGCCATTCAGCTCTTCCAAATTGTTGACCAGATGACCTTTATCAATGTCATGTCCTGGTTTACAGATTATAGTCAGAAACAGCTCTTGGTCATGTTTAGTTATTTCTCTGCTAATCCAAACAAAATCACCATGATCTTGATTGCGGTAGCGACTTCGATTGGGGGAGTCGGGATTCCTCTTTTGACAGAGAATTATGTGAAGGGGGACCTAAAAGCGGCTGGGAAACTCGTACAGGATAACTTGACCATGTTGCTAGCTTTCTTGCTTCCAGCCACCTTTGGTGCAGTAGCAGTCGCAAAACCACTTTATACGGTTTTCTATGGGCAACCAGATGGCTTGGCCTTAGGACTCTTCATCGTAGCGATGTTGCAGACCGTAATTCTCGGTCTTTACACGGTCTTATCGCCAATGATTCAAGCCCTCTTTCAAAATCGCAAGGCCATTCGCTACTTCCTTTATGGTGTAGTGGTGAAATTGGTCCTACAAATTCCATTTATTTTGGTCTTTCGTTCTTATGGGCCGCTTTTGTCAACGACCATTGCGTTAATGGTGCCAATCGTCCTCATGTATCGGGAGATCCAAACCATTACTCAGTTTAATCGCACCATCGTCTTCAAGCGGACCTTGCTTGGTTCTATCCTGACTGTGGTGATGCTACTTGGAGTCTTGATTGCCGGTTTGATTTTGAGCTGGATTTTCCCACCAAATGGCCGTGTATCGAGCATGATTTATATCATCGTCATAGGCGGATTAGGAGTTGTTATCTATGGAGCCTTAGGATTATGGCTACGGTATTTTGACCGCTTTATCGGAGGTCAAGCTGCACGTCTCAGACAAAAATTTCGGATTAAATAAATCAGAGGTTGGGTAAAAAGTGCCCAGCCTCTCAATTATTTTTGGATTGTCGAGCAAGACGCAGTGGTTGAGTGGGCTCTACTACGCTGATTTCATCAGC
>CABKMC010000139.1 GCA_902373455.1 uncultured Streptococcus sp. | reverse complement strand
AGAAATCACATTGATTGAAAAGAGAAATGCAGAAGCAGAAGCAGCTTACAAGAAACAAGTAGAAGACTACAATTCCCAACAAGCAGCTTATAAAGCAGCCTTAGCAGCATACAATCAGAAAAAAGTAGCTTACGATGCTAAACTAGCAGAAAAAGCAGCAGCGGATAAGGCCAATGCTGAAGCTAAAGCTAAGTATGAAGCAGAAATGGCTGTTTACAATACAGCTAAAGCGCAATATGACAAAGATTTACAAGAATACCAAGCTAAGAAAGCTCAATACGATAAAGATAAAGAAGCTTATGGTAAGTTAGTTGCTAAGAAAGCAGAAGAAGATGCTGCTAAAGCTAAGTATGAAGTTGAGCTTGCAAAATACAATGTAGACCTAGAGCAATACGGCAAAGATTTTGCTACTTATCAAACAAAACTTGCTGAATATCAAACAGCTTTGGCACAGTACAAAGATGCTAAAGCAGCCTATGATAAATACATGAATGATAATGGTTTCCAAGATCTAAAAGATGTTGAAACTGTTCAAGATTTGACCTTCCAACGTGAAGGTGGAGCTACTCATACCATTGATGGTATCAGTACTTATCTCACTCGTGATGCCCAAGCTCGTTTGAATACCAGCAATGTGCATCAGTATGATTCCAATAAATTGGAAGCTTCAGATATTGTAGCAACTAGTCCTTGGGCCAATAATGAAACTGAATTTATTCAAATTAAAGAAGGTGACAAATTTGTTGTAACCTATGACAATTTGAATCAGTCCAGCATGCGTGAAAATAAAAAGGATATGCATCCAATCAAGCGCGTGATTTACCGTTATGAGATTCTAAGTCTCCCATCAAATGATGGCAAAGGAATTGCAGCTATTAGTGCGGACCCAACTGTTACTATGACAGTCGGTGCTTCAACAGACCAAAATAAACCAGTTAAAGTTGCTGTAGATGTTGAATTCTATGATGGTGATGGCAATAAGTTTGATTTGACACAGCACAATGCGATTGTCGCTTTGAACTCCCTTAACCACTGGACGGGTGCTTCCTATGTAGATAGTGGGGATAAACCTCGTGCCCTTACAGTAGAAGCTAAAGATAAAAATGGCAACACCGTTCGTGGAACTTGGAACCCATATGCAGATGGTTCATCAATGAGCATTGAAAACAATGCTGTTGTAGTTAAAAATGGAACAGCTGACTTTGGTACTGCGGACGTCACTATCTCTGCTGAAAATCCGATTAAGATTGTGGCTCAAAACGCAACATGGAATGGCAGCGAATTTGCAGTTAGTGAAGAAACTGTGATTGATGCAACATCTGTTAATGCTTCAGGAGCTGGGAATGGTCATGATATCGGAACAGATGAATTCACATTAGATGGTAAAGATGATGTGATCGGTTCTTATACGATTGATCCAACTTCAGGACGGATCATCTTCACTCCTAAGAAGAAATTTGAAAATGTAGAGCACCAAGAATCTGTAAATGTTGGGAATAATAAATACATTCCAATTCCAAATTCAAGTGTTACTTATGATTCTGCTACAAAAGAGGTAACATCATTTAAAGATAACCAATACATTGAACACGGATCAATCTTTAATGGTGAATCTTCAACGACTCTTGAAGGTTGGGACAATCCATCTTCTCCATACCTCTATTATGGTGGGGCAGGCTTGAAGATGTCTGATGGTCACTTGGTATTTACGGCCAATGGAGCTAATGCTGCTGGTCAGCCAACGGTTTACTGGTTTGCGATTAACTCAAATGTTGGTATTCCAAAAAATCCAGGTGAAGCGCCAAAAGAGCCAACAAAACCAACAGAACCTAAGGCACCAACACCACCAACGATTACAGTGGAAAATCTACCTGCAGAGCCAACGAAACCAGAAGAACCTAAATCACCAACTCCGCCAACAGCACCTAACTACACTGTGATTACGGTCGATGTGGAGGAACCAAAAGCTCCAACTCCACCAAAGGCTCCAACTCCACCAACTCCGGAAGTCGTTCCAAATCCGGTGAAACCGGAAAAAGCTGAAGTGAAATGGCATAAGAATAAAGTGGTAACGGAAACAGATATTCCAACCCCACCAACACCAGTTCCTCCAACTCCACCAACTCCATACAACCCACCAACACCAATTGTTCCACCTACACCAATCGTTCCACCAACTCCAGAGGTTCCAACCGAACCAACTCCTGAAGTTCCGGAACAACCTGTACAACCTGCGCAACCACAAACACCTGCGCTTCCAAATACAGGTACAGAAAGCTCAGCTGCAGCTGTTCTTGCAGGTGCGATGGCTGGATTGCTTGGATTGGGTCTTGCTCGCAAGAAAAAAGAAGATTAATTCTTATTTCTGTCGTTCATTCATCTAAATAAAGAAAGTCAGAAGGCAAGTTCTTCTGGCTTTTTTGATGGAGTGATGACCAAATAGTTGAGAAATAGAACAGAATAGTTTTTGGATGAGGAGAGGAAATGGCTTTTATAGACCAAATCGTGTCGAAATGAAGCAGAATAGAAATGGATGACACAAGAAGAAGAGAATGAGGTATACTGGTGGTGTTCGAATGAAAGTTTATAGGACTCCGTTATATCTCTAATCATTCCAATGATACAGTTGCGATGGCTTTTCATCTTTTGCACACATTACTTTTCCAAATGAATTTCATTTGAACGTATCAGTGATCAGGCAAGTGCTTCCACGGTTTTGAGGCGCTTGCCTTTCTATCTGTATCGCGATATAATAGGGTGTAAGAAATGAAAAGGAGTTTGTATGAAAAAGAAACCTATCTATCTTTACATCCTGTTATTTTTCTCTACGGTTGGAACCCTGACTTCAGCTGTCTCAACCTTTGGAGCTTCAAAGAGTTTTGAGCTGACAGATGATTTTGCGAAACAACTTGGTTTAACAACGGCTCAAGACAAGGCTGACTACGTGACATATTATGAGAAATCAGCCCAACTCAATCAGTCTCCACTAACCTTTTTATTTGTTTCCCTGATTCTGATTGCCTTACTGGCAACTTTCTATTTCCTCTTTATGAAGCAGGATCTGTTAACAGCCCATTATACTTACATGGGGCAGATTTTATTAAGTCAAGCCTTCTCTTGCTATAATTATTTTGCAGGGCGTCCACTATTAGCTAGTTTTTCAACCCCGTCCCTTCGCCAACGATATCTGGCATCTTCGTCCATTGCTTTGTTACTCTTGACTGCTTTATCTCTTCTCTTCCTTGGGATTGTTTTGTATAAAACCTTGCGTTTGAGAAAAGCTCAAGCTACGGCATAATAGATAAGTTTGAATGGAGCTCTCTTAGAGGATAAGAGAGCTTCTTGATTGGAGAAAAAAGATGAAAGTATCCTTTGTTTATATTAGTCTGAGTGGGAATACAGAGAGTTTTGTCCGCCGCTTAAGTGACTATTTGCTGGAAGCCCATCCCGGACTTGAAATCGAGAAAGTGCATGTGAAAGACCTGGTCAAAGAGGGCCAGCCCTTCTTTGAAATG
>CABKMC010000138.1 GCA_902373455.1 uncultured Streptococcus sp. | reverse complement strand
CTTCTACTTCATCTTTTCGATCAGGTTTCGTTTTGAAAATGAGTTTTTTCTGACATTTCTCATGAAAACGATTTACAAAACGATTACAGTATTAATTTATCACAAAGAGATTCACATGTATAAGAATCTGCTCAGAGATGCTCAATCCCTATTACATAACAGATGCTGATTTTGAGAAAATTTCACAAACTATAGTAGAATAGGATATTTTATTATAATTTACATGCACCTTCAAGACTTGTAGCTGTAGGAAATCGAACAAAAAGAGGCTGGGACAAAAGTCCTAGCCTCTTAATTGTTTTTGGATTGTCGAACAAAACGCAGTGGTTGAGTGGGCTCTACTACGCTAATTTCATTAGCTTTTACAGCCCTACTCAACTGTGCGGAGGTGAGACGACGAAATCGAATTCTAACGAATTACCGATTTCTGTCCCACTCTCTTTTTGTTTCATTTAATCAATTTTCGCAACATTGAGAAGCAGAGAGCTAATCAAAACAGACAAAGAACTAAGGGCCATGGCAAGACCTGCTAGTTCTGGATTGAGGGTCAATCCCAGTCCTACAAAGACTCCAGCAGCAATTGGAAGCCCAAGGAGATTGTAGATAGAGGCCCAGAAGAGATTGAGTAAAATCCTGCGGAAGGTCTTTTGACTCATGTCAAAGGCGCGCACAACGCCAAGCAAATCATTTTGCGTGAGCACGATGCCACCGGACTCGATCGCAATATCCGTTCCAGATCCCATAGCGATCCCCACATCCGCGATCGAGAGAGCTGGAGCATCATTGATCCCATCTCCAACAAACGCGACCTTGCTATCTTCTTGCAGTTTTTGGATGGCGCTAGCTTTTTCTTGAGGAAGGACATCAGCAATGACGGTGTCAATTCCCACTTGCTTAGCAATAGCTTGGGCCACCCGTTCATTATCCCCCGTTAACATGACCGTTTTCAAGCCCCGTTCTTTGAGCTTTTTGATCGCTTCTTTTGAGCTGGCCTTCGGAGCATCTTGAATGGCAATCAAGCCAATCACTTGCCCATCCACAGACAAACTGATCACTGTTTTGGCCTGCTCTTGCAACTCTACCATCCGTTTTTCAAGCTCCGGATCCATCGCTGTCCCGTCATGAAGTTTACCATTTCCCAAGGTCACCAACTGCTGGTCGATCTGACCTTGGACCCCTTTTCCTTCAATCGCTTGGAAGTTTTCCACAGGGGATAACACCAAACCTTTTTCTTCTGCTTGGGATAACACCGCTTGGGCTAGTGGATGTTCTGAAAAAGTTTCAAGACTAGCAGCCAGTGTCAAGACACGCGCTTCATCTCCTACAACATCGGTTACAAGTGGTTGGCCAATGGTAATGGTCCCTGTCTTATCAAACACAACGGTTTGAATCTTTTGCACTTCTTGAAGAACTGTTCCATTTTTAATCAGAACCCCCATCTTGGCACTACGGCCGGTTCCGACCATCAGGGCTGTTGGGGTTGCTAAACCAAGGGCACAAGGACAGGCAATAATGAGGACAGAGACTGCATAGAGCATGGCCTCTTGAAGCGACGCGCCCAGAAGCACGGACCAAACCCAGAAAGTCGCAATGGCCAAAATCGTCACCACTGGAACAAAGATACCTGAAATCTTATCCGTCAAATCTTGAATAGGAGCACGACTGGATTGGGCCATTTTGACAAAGTCCACAATTTGAGATAAGAGGGTCTCACTACCGACTTTTTCAGCCTTAAAGAGAATGGTCCCATTGCTGTTGATAGTGGAGCCAATCACTGCATCACCAACTGATTTTTCCACAGGTAAGCTTTCACCTGTCACCATCGACTCATCAATGGTCGTACTTCCTTCTACAATCGTCCCATCAACTGCGATCTTTTCCCCAGGACGGACCCGAATCAAGTCACCAATTTGGATATCTTCTGCCGCCACCTCGACATAGTTCCCATCACGGAGAACTTGAGCCGTTTTTGCCTGCAAATCCAACAATTTTTCCACAGCCTCGGAGGCATTGTTACGCATCCGTTCTTCAAAGATTTGCCCTAAGAGGATAAAGAAGATGATAAAACCCGCAGCCTCAAAGTATACTGGCTGACCAGTAAAAAGGGCAAATACACTATAGACATAGGCTACCAGGGTTCCAAGAGCTACCAAGGTATCCATATTGGAATGGTGCTTCTTAAATGAGGCCCAGGCACTCTTGATAAAAGGAACTCCTGCTACCAACATGATCGGCGTTGTCGCTAGAAAGTTTCCCCAGCGATTGACTGGATGGGAGACAAGTCCTGCCCACATCCCGATCATCAAGATTAATAAAGGAAGGGTAAAGATACTAGTAATCCAAAAGCGATCCCGTAAACTTAAGACACGACGGCGTTTTTCCACAACCGTGTAGGAACCCTTTTGCATCTTCATTCCACATGAAAACTCAAAGTCCCCTGTTTCTGTCGGGGTAAAGGATATCACTTTATCCACACCGACTTCCAAAGGCTCTAAAATCCCCTGATCTTCAAACAAAATTTCCTTGTAACAGCCGGAAGGATTGACCCGATGGAAGGTGATTTCAGCAGGGATCCCTTTTTGAAGTTGAAATTCTTTGGGACTATAGCCCTTTTCTGCTGTAATACGGATCTTTTGCACTCCGTTTTCCACAACTGCTTTTTGTTTTTCTACCATACCTACTCCTTTATTCCACAATCATTTGACCATGCATCATGTTCATTCCACATGAAAACCCATATTCGCCCGCTTTTTCTGGCGTAATTTCAATGACATGTTTTTCACCTAAAGGCAAATCTTCATGAACGCCAAAATCTGGAAAGATCACTTGAGCCAGACATGAAGATGGATCCTTGCGATTAAAGATGATCCGAGCTGGAACATTCTTTTTCAGGACAATGGTTTCAGGCGAATAGCCCCCCATGACTTCGACTTCAATTTCTTGATAACCTGATTTCTGACGAGCGTGGCCGCTTACCTTTTCATGCTCTGCAAAGAACCACCAAGCAATAAAAGCAACCCCAAGTAAACAAACAATACTAATTAACAATCCAAACATGGAAATTCCTTCTTTCTATTACATACAATTGCAAGGGACTGTTTCGACAGCCTCAGCTTTCTTTTCTTCCAGGACCTGCTGCAGCTGATTAAGATCTGCAAGCGTAAAGTCACTCTCCTGAATCAAGTTTTCAAGCACCTGGACAATTCTTTTTGAGCAAACCTTGTCTTTCACATCCTCAACCACCAAGTCTAACCCCTGGTCCTGCTTCAACAAAGCCGAGTAGACAAAGGCTTTGCCAGATTTTTCTCTGGTCAGACAGCCTTTCTCCACCAAGCGCATCAAGAGGGTCTTGATAGTCGACTTCGACCAGTCAAAGCGCTCGGACAAGACGGCGATCAAATCCGTGCTGGTCTGCTTGCCTTCCATCCAGATAATCTTCATGATGCGCCATTCCGCATTAGAAATTTGCATGGCTCCTCCTTTCACGATCTACATTCGTAAACCTTATGATGTTATTTTACACCTAAGATTTACAT
>CABKMC010000137.1 GCA_902373455.1 uncultured Streptococcus sp. | reverse complement strand
GAAAGAAGGGCTTATGGCGTTTTTCTAGCGAGCTTGGGATAGTGAAAGCCAAGTAGAGCAAAGTAGGCAAGTGGCGCTTTCTCTCAGCAAAGAGCTGAAGACAAACAGATAAAATGAAGTAATAAATTAGGGTGGAACCGCGTTTCTGACGCCCCTAGTCGCAAGGCTTGGGTGTTGAAATTCGGTTCTTTTTGAATTCGTCTAATGCCTAAGTAGAAAGGAGTACAATGCTTAAAGGATCTTGTTTATGTAAAGCAGTGACTTACACTCTAGATGAGGAATTATCGGAATTAGTTTTTTGTCATTGCTCATTTTGTCGGAAAGCAACTGCGTCTGCCTATACAGTTAATGCTAAAGTTAGCAGTAAAAACCTAGTATTGCATGGAAAAGAACAGTTGGTTACCTATAGTTCATCTCCAGGAAAACAACGCTACTACTGCCAGAACTGTCATAGTCAAATTTTCACTGTTCAAGAAAATATACCAGAAGTCTGTGCTTTGAAATTAGGTACAATAGATGAATGCGATCAGAATTTACAAACTATTCCCAAACGTCATATTTTTCAGGATCCAGCTTTTTCTTGGTTGCTTGATAAATAAACCTAAAAAGATAATATAAATTAAAGGAGTAAATAATGTCTAAAAAACTAACCTTCCAGGAAATCATCCTTACTTTGCAACAATACTGGAATGATCAGGGTTGTATGCTGATGCAGGCTTATGATAACGAAAAGGGTGCGGGAACTATGAGTCCTTACACTTTCCTTCGTGCCATTGGTCCTGAACCATGGAACGCAGCCTATGTAGAGCCATCTCGTCGTCCAGCTGATGGTCGTTACGGGGAAAACCCAAACCGTCTTTACCAACACCACCAATTCCAAGTGGTGATGAAACCATCACCATCAAACATCCAAGAGCTCTACCTTGAATCATTGGAAAAATTGGGGATCAATCCTTTGGAACACGATATCCGTTTCGTTGAAGATAACTGGGAAAACCCATCAACTGGTTCGGCTGGTCTAGGTTGGGAAGTTTGGTTGGATGGTATGGAAATCACTCAGTTCACCTACTTCCAACAAGTTGGTGGATTGGCAACTGGCCCGGTAACTTCTGAGGTCACCTACGGATTGGAACGTTTGGCTTCTTACATCCAAGAAGTAGACTCAGTTTATGATATTGAGTGGGCTCCAGGCGTTAAATACGGAGAAATCTTCCTTCAACCAGAATATGAACACTCAAAATACAGCTTTGAAGTTTCTGACCAAGATATGCTTCTTGAAAATTTCGAAAAATTTGAAAAAGAAGCAGGACGTGCTTTGGAATTGGGCCTTGTTCACCCAGCCTATGACTACGTTTTGAAATGTTCACATACCTTCAATTTGCTTGATGCTCGTGGAGCAGTATCCGTTACAGAACGTGCCGGCTATATTGCCCGCATCCGTAACTTGGCCCGTGTCGTAGCCAAAACCTTCGTCGCAGAACGCAAGAAACTCGGTTACCCACTTCTTGACGAAGCCACACGCGCCAAACTCCTAGCAGAAGAGGAAGAATAAAAAGAGTTACAAGAATGGAAAATGGGCAAACAAAGTGAGCCCGTACGGCTACCCAGAGGCAAGTCGGAGACTTGCTAAAGGGATAGGCACCGCTGTACTGCTATATGGGGATTTTTGAAACGTTAGGTTCAAAAATCAGTTGGCTAAATCCACTTTGATGAGACTGTTGGAAATCGATGTCAAGGAGACAGAAGATTTCCAACAGTCTCACAAAGTTAGTTAGCGACGTCCCCAGTACCTAAGGTGCCTATCAAAAAGAAGAATTTTGTAAAGGAAAAAACATGACAAAAAACTTATTAGTAGAACTTGGACTTGAAGAGTTGCCAGCCTATGTTGTCACACCAAGTGAAAAACAACTCGGTGAGAAAATGGCAGCCTTCTTGGATGACAACCGACTTTCATACGAAAGCATTCAAACCTTCTCAACACCACGCCGTTTGGCTGTCCGTGTGATTGGTTTAGCTGACCAACAATCTGATTTGACCGAAGATTTTAAAGGACCTTCTAAGAAAATCGCCTTGGATGCAGATGGAAACTTCTCAAAAGCAGCGCAAGGATTCGTCCGTGGGAAAGGTTTGACGGTTGATGATATCGAATTCCGTGAAGTCAAAGGTGAAGAGTACGTTTATGTCACGAAACATGAAGCTGGAAAACCAGCTAAAGAAGTCTTGGCTGGCGTTCCGGAAGTGCTTGCTTCATTGACCTTCCCTGTCAGCATGCACTGGGCTAACAATACCTTTGAATACATTCGCCCAGTTCACACCTTTATCGTTCTTTTGGGCGACGAAGCACTCGACCTTGATTTCTTGGATATTAAGTCGGGTCGTGTGAGTCGTGGGCACCGTTTCCTTGGACATGAAGTAGAAATTACCAATGCGGATTCTTATGAAGAAGACCTTCGCACGGTTTACGTGATTGCGGATAGCAAAGAACGTGAAAACATGATCCGTGAGCAAATCAAGGCCATCGAAGCAGAACAAGGTGTTCAAGTTCAAATCGAAGAAGGACTTTTGAACGAAGTCTTGAACTTGGTCGAATACCCAACTGCCTTTATGGGAAGTTTTGACACTAAATATTTGGATGTTCCAGAAGAAGTTTTGGTGACCTCAATGGAAACGCACCAACGGTACTTTGTTGTACGTGACCTTGATGGTAAGCTGAAACCAAACTTCATCTCAGTACGTAATGGTAACGCTGAACACTTGGAAAATGTTATCCGAGGAAATGAAAAAGTATTGGTGGCACGTCTTGAAGATGGTGAATTCTTCTGGCGTGAAGACCAAAAACTTAAGATTGAAGACCTCGTTGCTAAATTGGCGAACGTAACCTTCCATGAAAAAATTGGTTCTCTTTCAGAACACATGGCTCGTGCGGGTGTCATTGCAGCGGCACTAGCTGAGCAAGCTGGTTTGACTGCTGAAGAAACGGCAGCTGTCGCTCGTGCAGCTGAAATCTACAAATTTGACCTCTTGACGGGTATGGTCGGAGAGTTCGATGAATTGCAAGGAATCATGGGTGAAAAATACGCCCTTCTCACTGGTGAAGATGCTGCGGTAGCGACAGCTATCCGTGAGCACTACCTTCCTGATTCAGCAGACGGAGCTCTTCCAGAGACTAAGGTTGGTGCCATTCTTGCCCTTGCAGATAAATTGGATACCCTCCTTTCCTTCTTCTCAGTTGGCTTGATTCCATCAGGTTCCAATGACCCTTATGCGCTTCGTCGTGCAACACAAGGAATTGTTCGAATCTTGGATGCTTTTGGTTGGCATATCCCTATGGATGAGTTGATTGACAGCCTTTACGGACTTTCATTTGATAGCCTTTCCTATGACAATCAAGCAGAAGTGCTCAACTTCATCAAGGCGCGTGTGGACAAGATGATGGGACGCACACCAAAAGATATCAAAGAAGCTGTTCTTGCTGGTTCAAACTTTGTCGTGGCAGATATGCTGGAAGCAGCTGAAGCTCTTTCAGAAGCTGCGAAGACGGATGGTTACAAG
>CABKMC010000136.1 GCA_902373455.1 uncultured Streptococcus sp. | reverse complement strand
GAAGTTTTCTGCTTTTTACTCACTTTTCTCTTTGATAACATAGATTGGACGTTTCTTGGTTTCCATAAAAATTTTACCGATATATTTCCCTAAAATCCCAATGGTTAGTAATTGGAACCCTCCTAGGAAAAGAATCACTGTCATGAGGGATGGCCAACCTGAAGTGGGATCCCCAAAGACTAAGGTACGAATCACAATCAAGACCATCATGACAAAAGCTAAAATCCAAGATAACAGTCCACCAATAAAGGCAATATTTAGTGGAGCATCAGAAAAATTGACAATCCCTTCGATCGAGTATTTGAAGAGGGACCAAAAATTCCAAGACGTCTCTCCTGCCACGCGCTCAACATTTTTATATTCCAGGTATTCTGTCTCAAATCCTACCCAAGCAAAAATTCCTTTTGAGAAACGATTGTACTCCGATAACTCCATGATAGCATCGACCATAGGACGGCGCATCAAACGGAAATCACGCGCCCCGTCAATCATTTCCACTTGGCTAATATGATTGATCAATTTATAAAACATCCGTGCAAAGAAGGAGCGAATAGGAGGTTCCCCATCACGGGTTATGCGTCTCGTTCCAACACAGTCTAAATCCGGCTGTTCCTCCAACTTCTGCTTCATTTCGATCAATAATTCCGGAGGATCCTGTAGATCCACATCCATGACCGTCACATAATCTCCTGAAGCATGCTGAAGTCCTGCATAGAGAGCTGCTTCCTTTCCAAAGTTTCGTGAAAAAGAAAGATAATGAGCACAAGGATTCAAGAGATTGAGTTCTCGTAAAACATCTAAGGTTTTATCAGAAGACCCATCATTAATAAAAATATATTCAAATTCTTCTCCCATGGAGGTCCGAACTCGTTCCATTTCTTCGTAAAATAATGGAATCGATTCTTCTTCGTTAAAACATGGGACTACAACTGATATGGTCATTCAACTCTCTCCTTGATTTCTTCACCTTCTATTGTAACAAAAAACTCTCATAAACCCTAGTATTTTTCACCCCGTCACTCCCCCTTTTCATGGTATAATAGAGTGAATCGATGACGGAAGGACACCTTATGTTAAAGCTGGGAATTATTGGTACGAGTTGGATTTCACATGAATTTATTAAAGCTGCTCATCAGACGGGCCACTATCACTTGCAGGCTGTGTATTCGAGAAAGATGAAGACAGCTCAAGAGTTTTGTGAGCCTTATGGGGAGATCTCTTGCTACACGGATATCATCGACTTCTTAGACAGTGAGCTGGATGTGGTCTACATTGCTAGCCCTAATTCTCTTCACTTCGCTCAGGCCAAGCTTGCTATTTTAGCAAAGAAGCATGTCATCATTGAAAAACCGGCTGTGACGAAGCCTTCTGAATGGAAGGAACTGGTGAAGCTTGCTAAGGAGCACCAGGTCTATCTCTTTGAAGCTGCTAGAAATTACCAAGAAACAGCCTTTCAAGTGGTTAAAGACTTCCTCTCTAATCAGGAAATACTGGGCGCCAACTTTACCTTTGCCAAATATTCTTCTAAGTTGCCTGCTCTTCTAGCAGGTGAGATACCCAATATTTTCTCAGATGTCTATGCAGGTGGGGCCTTGATGGATCTGGGTGTCTACTGCCTCTACCTGGCCATTGGCTTCTTTGGAGCTCCAATCTCCAGCCACTACACAGCTCAGCATTTACCCAATTCGGTTGATCTCTATGGTCAGGGTGTCTTGATTTATCCAGAGTTTCAGGTTGCCATTCAGGCGGGGAAAAATATCACCAGCCATTTACCTGCTGAAATCTATACCAAGACTGGAACGCTGACTCTAAATGCTGTAGCAGCTATCAACCAGGCCCAATTTGTCAGCCATTCTGGTGAAGTCATCGATCTCCCTCTCACGCCTTGTAGTCATGTCATGCAAGAAGAGGCGGAAGCCTTTGCCCGTGCCATAGCTGGTCACAAGGAGGCTGATTATCTCGAATGGTTACAAACGGCTGCGCAGGTCCATGAAACCCTCTACCAGATGCGTCAGAGCGCTGGAATACAATTTAAGGATGAAAAAGAATGAAAGAACAATTTCCACAAAGCTGGAAAGATCAGCTAGAAACACTCGGATTTGATACATTCACTGAAATTCAAGAGCAAATCTTCACCCCTATCTATGAAGGAGAAAATGTCCTTGGGATCAGTCCTACCGGTACTGGTAAGACACTTGCCTACCTCTTTCCAAGCTTGCTCAAACTCAAACCGAAGAAGGCCCAACAACTCTTGATTCTAGCTCCTAATACAGAGTTAGCAGGACAAATTTTTGATGTCACCAAGCAATGGGCAGAGCCTCTTGGGCTCCAGACCCAACTCTTCCTGTCAGGATCCAGTCAAAAACGGCAAATCGAACGCCTCAAAAAAGGACCTGAAATTCTAATTGGGACGCCTGGTCGGATCTTTGAACTGATCAAGCTGAAAAAGATCAAAATGATGAATGTGGAAACCATCATTTTAGATGAATTTGACCAATTACTGGGTGATTCTCAGTACCACTTCGTCGACAAGATCAGCCACTATGCTCCCCGCGACCACCAACATATCTACATGAGCGCCACAGCCAAGGTCGATCCAGATCAGGTAGAAGAAAATACTCTTCGCATTACGGTTGATGGAGTTTCTTTGGACAATATCCAACATTTTTATATGCAAGTAGATAAGCGGGACAAGGTCGAATTGCTCCGCAAACTCGCCTACGTCGAAGATTTTCGTGGTCTGGCTTTTTTCAACAGCCTATCTGATCTGGGTAGTGCTGAAGAAAAACTACAATACCGGGGTGTTGAGGCCGTGTCGCTGGCTAGTGATGTCAATGTCAAATACCGCAAGGTCGTCCTGGAACGCTTCAAAGACCATCAGCTAACCCTCTTACTGGCCACCGATTTGGTCGCTCGTGGAATCGATATTGAACATCTTGAATGTGTGATCAACTACGATATCCCTCGTGATGTAGAGACCTATACCCACCGCGCCGGTCGAACAGGTCGAATGGGGCGTGATGGCTATGTGATCACCTTTATCACCCACCCAGAAGAACTCAAATCCTTGAAAAAATACGCTTCTGTCCGTGAACTTGTTTTAAAAAATTCCGAACTATTTTTAAATGAATAAGAAAATCCTCTGCTAGTAAATTTACTGCAGAGGATTTTTTAGTTAATTTCCATTGTAATAAATGCGATGACTTTCAAGTTGATAATCCAACAATTCATCTACCGTTACAAAGGTATAGCCTTGTGATTTAAGGTAGTCAAGGACGGTCGGAAGAGCATCAATTGTGGTTTGATGGATATCATGCATGAGGATAATCGAACCCGGTTTGACTTCTTTTTTCACTTCATTAAGAATAGCCGTCGTATTATGAGTTTTCCAATCCAGGCTATCCACATCCCACATGATGAAGGACTGGTCTACACTGTATTGGATGGCGTTATTGATGGCTCCATACGGAGGACGGGTAATCTTGGTCTGCACACCTGTCGCTTTTTGAATAGCTTCTTGGGTATCCAAGATCTCCTTTTTGGCATTATCCAAGCT
>CABKMC010000135.1 GCA_902373455.1 uncultured Streptococcus sp. | reverse complement strand
AAATTTATCAGGGACCGATTTTCCAAGTGGTGACTGATCAAGTAGAACTACCCGCTGGAAAAGGTCAAGCGCAGCGTGATTTAATTTTTCATAATGGAGCAGTAGCGGTTTTACCGATCACAGATGAGGGCAAGACCATTTTGGTCAAGCAGTACCGCAAGGCGATCGAGAGGACTTCAGTAGAGATCCCTGCAGGGAAGTTGGAAAAGGGTGAAAATGCGGATCCTAAAGCAGCTGCTCTGCGCGAATTGGAAGAAGAAATTGGCTACACAGCTAATTTAGAGTTGTTATATGATTTTTATTCAGCCATTGGATTTTGTAATGAGCGGATCAAACTTTATGGTGCGACCAACTTGGAAAAGGTGGAAAATCCACGTCCACAAGATGCGGATGAGACCTTAGAGTTATTAGAAGTGACCTTGAAGGAGGCTAAAGACTTGATCCAAGCTGGCGAAATCTGTGATGCCAAGACCATCATGGCGATCCAATATTGGGACTTAATCAATAAATAGAGGAGGATCCGATGGGAAAACCTTTATTAACCGATGAAATGATTGAACGAGCAAGGCGAGGTGAGGACATCACCGGTCCTAATATGGTCGATGCTGAAGAGACGAAAATTATTCGGACAGACCACAGAGGATTTGGCTATGAACGTCCTATGAGAGAGAGTCGTATGGAGCGTCCGCAAGAGCGTTATTCTCAGGATACTGTGCAGATCCAAGTAGAGCCCACAGTGACAAAGAGTCGTCGCATTGAGGAACAAAAGCAAAGTGTGGTCCAATCCAAACTCAATAAGATTTTGTTCTGGATCATTGTGCTCCTCATTGCCTTGATCATTGCTATTTGGAGACTGTAAGGTCGTTATAAGGAGAGAAAAACATGAAAATTGGAATCATTGCGGCCATGCCACAAGAGTTAAAAATCTTAGTGGAAGCTTTGCAGAACGGAGAGAAACACCTCCGCCTTGGAAAAGTCTACTATACAGGATCGATTGGTCGCCATGAGGTCGTCTTGGTTGAGAGTGGTATCGGGAAAGTCATGTCTGCTATGAGTGTAGCAGTATTGGCCAACGATTTTAAGGTGGAAGCCATTATCAATACGGGTTCTGCAGGTGCTGTTGCACCGGGAATGGCTGTTGGGGATATCGTCCTTGCCGACAAATTGGCCTATCATGATGTGGATGTAACAGCCTTTGGCTACAAGTACGGTCAAATGGCAGGCCAACCGCTCTACTTTGAATCCAGTCGCTATTTTGCATCAGAAATGAAAAAAGTTCTGGAAGAAGAAGCTGCAACCACGCATGTGGGCTTGATTACAACAGGAGATAGCTTTATCGCGAGTGAAGAAAAAGTCGCAACGATTCGGGAGCAGTTTCCAGAAGTCTTGGCAGTTGAGATGGAAGGGGCAGCCATTGCCCAAGCCGCTCATGCAGCTGGACGTCCCTTCATGGTCATTCGCGCCATGAGTGATACAGCAGATCACGCAGCCAATGTCTCATTTGATGAATTTATCGTTCAGGCTGGTGAACGCTCTGCTCAAACCCTGATTACCTTCTTAAAGAGATTGGTGTAAAACAAAAAATAGATAGAAGTGGGATTGGATGAATTTTTTTACAATTCGTTTTGTCCCTCTTCTTTTTTTGAAGCTGATTCTTTCAGAAATAGGGTGCTTTCATGCTATAATAAGGACTAGTAGTGGAAAGGAGAAATGATGGTTTTATCAAAGAAACGGGCACGTCATGTGATTGAAGAAATTATCGCCCTTTTTCCAGATGCTAAACCGAGTCTGGATTTTCGTAATCATTTTGAATTATTAGTGGCAGTCATGCTCTCTGCTCAGACGACTGATGCGGCTGTTAATAAAGCGACACCAGGTTTGTTTGCGGCTTTTCCAACCCCACAAGCCATGGCAGCAGCCAGTGAAGCAGCTATCGCCAAGCATATTTCTAAATTAGGTCTCTATCGAAATAAGGCCAAATTTCTCAAAAAATGTGCCCAACAATTGCTAGACAACTTTGATGGGCAGGTGCCTCAGACTCGTGAAGAGTTAGAAAGCCTGGCAGGAGTAGGACGTAAGACAGCAAATGTCGTCATGAGTGTAGGATTTGGGATTCCAGCCTTTGCTGTCGATACCCATGTGGAGCGGATCTGCAAGCACCATGACATTGTCAAGAAATCAGCGACGCCCTTGGAAGTGGAAAAGCGAGTCATGGATGTTCTACCAAAAAGCGAATGGCTAGCAGCTCATCAAGCCATGATCTATTTTGGACGGGCTATCTGCCACCCTAAAAATCCTGAATGTGATCAGTACCCACAACTCTATCATTTTGATTAGCAATCAGTTCCTCTGCTAGAAAGTGCAGAGGTTCTTTTTTGTGCTGAAACGTATATTTATTAAAATGATCGAAAACTGAGGCTTTGTGATCTGTGAGGGTAGGTGCCTAGACTCCCCTATCCGGCTTCTTTGAGATCGATTTCAAGATGCTTTTTCTTTATATCTTATTATATTCATTCAGAAATAACGAACTTTTTTTAAATAAATTTGGTTTTTTTTAAGAAATAGTGTATAATGGTAGAAAATCTAACATAAGGAGATAGTGATGAAAGCAAAAAAACTGTTAGCTCTTGCAGGAGTTTCCGTTGCAGGTGCCTTTCTCTTAGCAGCATGTAGCGGTGGTAGTAGCAATCAAGCAACCTACTCATTTGTCTATTCAGCCGACCCAAATACCTTGGATTATATCGCTGCAACTCGTACAACAACTTCAGATATCACAAGTAACCTTGTAGATGGTCTTCTTGAAAATGACCGATACGGAAACTTTGTACCAAGTCTAGCAGAAGATTGGACTGTCTCTGAAGATGGATTAACCTATACTTACAAACTTCGTAAGGATGCCAAATGGTATACGAGTGAAGGGGAAGAATATGGTGCTGTAACGGCTCAAGACTTTGTGACAGGGATCAAACATGCGGTTGAATCGAAATCAGAAGGTCTCTTCCTGATTCAAAATTCGATCAAAGGTCTGGATGCCTATGTAAAAGGGGAAACCAAAGACTTTAACACGGTTGGAGTGAAAGCCTTAGACGATCACACCATCCAATATACCTTGGTCCGTCCAGAAAGCTTCTGGAACTCAAAAACAACCTCAGGCGTTCTTTTCCCAGTCAATGCGGATTTCTTGAAATCTCAAGGAAAAGACTTTGGTTCTTTGAAACCTAGCAGCATCTTATACAATGGTCCATTCTACTTGAAATCTTTGACTTCAAAATCTGAGATTGAATTGGTCAAGAACAAAGACTATTACGATGCGAAAAATGTTCATATCGATAATGTCAAATTGACCTTTAACGATGGATCTAATCCAGATTCTATCATTAAGAACTTTGAAAAAGGTCAATATTCCTTTGCATCTGTTATGCCAAATAGCTCAACTTATAAGAGTGTCAAGAAAAACTTTGGCGACAACATTGTCTACGGTTTGCAATTGGGAACATCCTACTATCTTGGATTCAACTTGGACCGTCAAAAGTATGACCATACAGCCAAAACAACGGATGAAC
>CABKMC010000134.1 GCA_902373455.1 uncultured Streptococcus sp. | reverse complement strand
GATATAATAAGATGAAAGCAAGCAATGTGAACACACCAATAGGGGGCGCCATGACCAAGTATTTAGTCCAGAAGTTTTTCTGGTTACGAGAAAAAAGTTTGATTCAAATATCCCAGAAAACCCTGGTTTCCTTATTTCCTTTTTTCTTATTTTCAGGAATCATTCGAGTGATTGCCTTATCGGTCTTTTCTGATCGAGGCTATATCCATCAGCTCTTTTCGATGGATAGTTGGTTGCCATGGGATCAAGCGATCAGCCAGGTTCTTATTAATTTTTCCAACTTTCTAGGAGGTCTAGCAGGGCCTTTAGCAACCTACTTCGCTGGGAAATATACAGCTGGGCACTATGGTAGAAGTACAGGGACAGCCGGCGTGACTGCTCTTTTGGTCAGCTTGATTGTAGGGTCTCAGGAATTGTTGGTGGGACCACTCAATGATGGGCAACTGACGCGAATTAACTTACCTGCGACGACCAATATCCTCTTAGCCATTGTTTTAGGCTATCTAATCGGACAGATCTTTCGACTATCCAAGGCTAGTGACGACCAGATTGTGGACAAAGACTTTATTTATCAGCCCAAGACTGTGCGTCCTATTTTCTTGTCCTTGGTTCTAGGGGTTAGCCTGAATATTCTCCTCCTTATTGGCAATCAGTACCGTATTTTTCAAATGATCGGTCAATCCTTTAGTTTTCTGACTAAAAGCAGTCATCATCTCCTGTCCACCTTTGTCATGGGACTCTCCAGTGGCTTATCAGCTTGGGTCGGCAACAGTCAGGCTTTTGCCCTAAACTCAATTGTGGATGACAGTTTTGCTTTAGAAAATCTGAATTACGCTGTGACCCATCATACAACGACGGGGATTCCTCATCTCTATACTTTGACCAATTTGTATCGGAGTTTTGGCATGGTAGCTGGAATTGGCGCTGTCCTAGCACTTTTGGTAGCGATCTTACTGGTCTCCCACAGTCGAAAGGACAAGAAAGTCAGTCTCCTCAGTATTTTTCCAGGCCTCTTTAATAATGGTGCCCCCTTCATGGTAGGGATTCCGGTCCTGCTCAATCTTCTATATGTGATTCCCTTCTTATTGATCCCCTTGGTCAATATGGCCATCGCTGCTGTGGCTTTGTGCTTTAAGCTGATGCCAGCAGCCGTCTATCCAGTGCCGGATGGGACTCCTAGCCTTCTCTATGCTTTCATTGGAACGGGAGGAAGTCTGAGAGCCTTAGCTGTGAGTATCCTTTGTTTTGCGATAGATGTGCTCCTTTATCTACCATTTGTCCGCATGGGAAATCGTATTCGAAAAGAACTAAAAGTGAAAGGAGAAAGCGATGAAAGTCTCTAAAAAAACAGCCATCGTCCTCACTTTGGTCTGTCTTTTCTTGATCGGTTTAGCCATTCCTTCTTATAGCTGGACTCGAACCAATGTTTCAAAAATCGAGAAATTTTATAATTCCAAACTGTCGCCCATCATCATGATTCCAGGAAGCTCAGCAACAGAGAACCGCTTTGATGGCTTGGTGACCAAGCTCAACCAAGGCCGCCAAGGCACCAAGCACAGTCTTCTCAAGGTCAAGGTGTGGAATGATGGGAATATCACCTATAGTGGAAGTATTGATGCCAAGGACAATGAACCGGTGATTGTGGTCGGTTTTGAAAACAACAAAGATGGCTATAGCAATATTAAAAAGCAGGCTAAACTATTCAATCAAGCCTTTGAAGCCCTTCAAGAAAAATACAATTTTAATAATTTCAAGGGCTTGGGTCATTCCAACGGTGGCTTGATTTATACAGCCTTTATTGAAAATTACCTGGGGGATTACGATGTGGATCTCAAGACCCTCATGACCATCGGAACTCCCTACAATTTCACGGAGACCAATATCAAAAATAAATCTGAGATGTTAGCTGACTTTATCAAGGGAAAAGAAGCTATCCCCACAACCCTTCATATGTATTCAGTAGCAGGGACCATCACCTATGATTCAGATGAGTTGGTCCCAGATGCCAGTGTTTCTGCTGGGAAATATATCTACCAAAACCAAGCAGCTAGCTATACGGAGATTACGGTGACGGGGGAAGATGCCCAGCACTCGGACCTTCCAACCAATGATGAGGTGGTTGCCTTGGTGAAAGAGCATATTGAAAGTCAAACGGATCGTCGAGCCAAACCGAATAAAATAAACTAAGTGTGAAGAAGGGATTCCTTCCTCACCTTTTTTTTAGTATAATAAAGTTTAGTATGAAAATAAGGGAGATTATAGGAAATAAGATGAAAAGAAAAAAATGGGTGCAGTTAGGAATAGTGGCTTCGAGTATGGTCATGTTAACAGGATGTTACCAAAGATACCAACGTCAGTCCAGTCCCAAAAAAGAGGCTGCAACAAGCCAGACTTCAGCAAAGAAACAAGCGAAAAAAACAGATAACAAACAATTATATCAGTCTGTTTTTTCAGACTACCAAAAGATTTTTGCCACTTCAAAAGATTTAGATGCTATTTCCAAATTGAATGATGCATTAGCTAAAGAAGATCGGATGATCAATAGCTGGGTGATCGAGACCGTGATCAATCAGCCAGATGCCGTTCGCTATGCCTTTAAGGACTTAAATAACGATGGGGTAGATGAGATGATCATCGCCAATCAGCAGACCGATGGAAACTACTTTGTGACGGGAGTCTACTATCTCAAGAACCAAAAACCGACTCTGCTAGCTGAAGGTTTCGTCGCTGGACACGGTGGAGCGCGCAATGCGACGACCCTCTATCAGGGAGGAGAAGTCTTAGAAGTCAGCTGGATGTCAGGAACTGGCCGTGGGGTAGCTGTGCTTTCACGGATAGAAAAGACGCCTCAAGCTGCGACCAAAGTCCAGGAAGAAGAAGTTCAAGTACCTGGTTCAGATCTGAATAGCCTCTTTGGAAAATCGGATGAGAATAAACTGGATCTCAAGGCTTTTGACTGGCAAACTTTTGACAGCGCACCATCAGCGGGAAATAGCCAAAGCCAGGAAAAAACGCCTTGGAATGCTGAAAAATCAGCAAAATTAGCAGAATTTATGAAGACCTGGGGCGAAAAGATGGGCCAACCCAACTATCAAAAAGGCATCGCTGGCGGTGATGTAGGACCAGACAACCTCTATACTCTAGAGGAAAATAGCAAGATGGATGCCATTTATACAGATACTGGTCAGGGAAATGCAAAATACCGCATCGTGGAACGCTATAGCAATTGGGACAAGTATCCAGATGTGCATAGTTATTTCTTTGCCATTACAGATACAGGAGAAGGCATTGTCTTTCATTCTCCAACGACCAATGGTGGAAAAATGTATCTAAAACCAACGGATAACAAGGAACTTCAAGAAGAATTTACACAGTTGCTTCATCAATAAAAAGAAGAATAAACCAGAAAAAGACTGTTTTTCTGGTTTTGTTTATTCAAATAATGAATAAAAATACAATAAAAGAAATAATTTTTAGGATATAAAATATGTTAAAAACTAGTGATAATTAGCGGTGCATAAGTATTTGAAAACAGAAAATGTTTGACAATTAAAGGAAAATCATTTAAAATATATTCATTCTTTATTTATAGGAGAAAAAATATGAAAAAACTTCTTAC
>CABKMC010000133.1 GCA_902373455.1 uncultured Streptococcus sp. | reverse complement strand
ACCACTGCGTCTTGCTCGACAATCCAAAAACAATTAAGAGGCTATGATTTCTGTCCCACTCTCATTTTTCTCACGACGGAAAGTTTTTAATAAATGATTCATTCCTTCTAGCAAGTAGGAAATTAACTTTTTTTAGAATCACTCAAGTGATTTTATCTTCTACATATCATTCGTTTTTTCTGAGACTGAGATTTTAACATCTCGGTCTTTTTTTCCCTTTCTTATTGGAAAGTCCAGCAATTGAGGCTCCACATTTCTTCATAAGTTTGATATAATAAGAAGATAGAGATTGATAAGGAAAAGTAGCATTAGAAACAGGTATGTAAGATGAAAAAAATATTAGTAGTTGATGATGAAAAACCAATTTCAGATATTATCAAATTTAACATGGCAAAAGAGGGCTATGAAGTCTTGACAGCCTTTGATGGCCGAGAAGCTTTGGAAGTCTTTGCGGCTGAGAATCCGGATATTATTATTCTAGATTTGATGTTGCCAGAGATTGATGGTCTGGAAGTGGCGCGTACGATTCGCAAGACCAGCAATGTGCCCATCATTGTCCTTTCTGCCAAAGATACGGAATTTGATAAGGTGATCGGACTTGAAATTGGTGCGGATGACTATGTGACTAAGCCATTCTCTAATCGAGAATTGCAAGCACGTGTGAAGGCCTTGTTGCGTCGTTCGGAGTTTGCGGCTGATCCTCAGCTTGAAAATGAGGCCGATACGGAAATTGTAATTGGTGATCTTCACATCCTTCCAGACGCTTTCTTGGTTCAAAAGGCCAACAAAGAATTGGACTTGACCCATCGTGAGTTTGAATTGCTCTATCACCTTGCGACCCATGTCGGTCAAGTCATGACTCGTGAGCACCTTCTTGAGACGGTGTGGGGCTATGATTACTTTGGTGATGTTCGGACGGTGGATGTGACGGTTCGTCGTTTGCGTGAAAAAATCGAGGATACACCGGGGCGTCCAGAATATATCTTGACCCGCCGTGGTGTCGGATATTATATGAGAAACAATGATTGATCTAATAAAACAATTTGTCATGTCGTCGAACTTTGTCTTTGTTCTGATTACGGTTGGGTTTATCATTGTGGTTGCCTTGCTTCTCCTAGAAAACCGTAGGGACAATATCAAGCTCCGACAACTAAACGCCAAAATTAAAGATCTGATTGCTGGGGATTACTCTGAAGTGGTCGACATGCAAGGAAGCCCAGAGCTGACCGATATGACCAACAGTATCAATGATCTATCTGAGGTCATTCGTCTGACGCATGAAAACCTAGAGCAGGAAACCAAGCGGCTGACTAGTATTCTAGCCTATATGACAGATGGAGTGCTTGCGACCAATAGACGGGGTCAGATCATCATGGTCAATGAAATGGCAGCCAAGCAATTGAATGTCAATCCGGACGAGGTTCTCAATACCAGTATTCTTGATTTGCTTTCGCTTGGAGACGACTATGACCTGCGAAGCTTGATTACTGAAGTACCAGAGTTAACCATCGATTCCCAGGATGAAAATGGAGAATACTTAAGCCTTCGTGTGCGCTTTGCCTTGATTCGTCGCGAGTCAGGTTTTATCTCTGGTCTGGTAGCTGTCTTGCACGATACGACAGAGCAGGACAAGGAAGAACGGGAACGTCGCCTCTTTGTCTCCAATGTAAGTCATGAACTGCGAACACCTTTGACCAGTGTGAAATCCTATCTGGAAGCCCTAGATGATGGCGCTTTGTCAGAGCCGGTGGCACCAGATTTTGTCAAGGTTTCACTGAATGAAACCAACCGCATGATGCGTATGATCACAGATCTTTTGAGCTTGTCACGAATCGATAATGAAACTAGTCAGTTGGACATCGAGTTGACCAACTTTACAGCCTTTATTACCTTTATTTTAAACCGGTTTGATAAGATCAAGAGTCAATCGCAAGAAGATACCAAGAAGTATGAACTGATTCGTGAATATCCAATCACCCCGATTTGGGTTGAAATTGATACGGATAAAATGACCCAGGTAATCGACAATATCTTGAACAATGCCATCAAATACTCACCCGATGGTGGGAAAATCAAGGTAGGGATGAAAACAACAGATGCCCAGTTGATTATCTCTATCTCAGATGAGGGCTTGGGAATTCCCAAGAAAGACTTGCCACGAATTTTTGATCGTTTTTACCGAGTGGATAAGGCGCGTAGCCGGGCCCAAGGCGGGACGGGTCTGGGCTTAGCCATTGCTAAGGAGATCATTAAGCAACACAAAGGCTTTATTTGGGCCAAGAGTGAATATGGTAAGGGATCTACCTTTACCATTGTCTTGCCGTACGACAAAGATGCGATTAAAGACGACTGGGATACAGAAGAGGAAGAATAAGGAGTCAATGACAGAAGAGGGATTTAAGTACAGTATTTTAGCTTCAGGTTCTAGTGGAAATTCTTTCTACCTTGAGACACCAAAGAAAAAACTGCTCATTGATGCAGGGCTCTCAGGGAAAAAGATTACGGGACTATTGGCTGAAATTGATCGCAAACCAGAAGATTTAGATGCCATTCTGATTACGCACGAACACTCAGACCATATCCATGGTGTGGGTGTTTTAGCGAGGAAATATGGGATGGATCTATATGCTAATGAAGCCACTTGGAAGGCTATGGAAGGTACCAAGTATCTAGGAAAGGTCGATGATGCTCAAAAGCATATCTTTGAAATGGGCAAGACCAAAACATTTGGCGATATCGATATCGAAAGTTTTGGGGTCAGTCACGATGCTGCAGCCCCTCAATTTTATCGCTTGATGAGGGATGGGAAGAGCTTTGTCATGCTGACGGATACGGGCTATGTGAGTGATCGCTTAGCAGGAATCGTCGCGGATGCGGATGGCTATCTGATTGAGTCCAACCATGATGTAGAGATTCTTCGAGCAGGTTCGTATGCTTGGCGTTTGAAGCAACGGATCTTGTCTGACCTGGGCCACCTTTCTAATGAAGATGGGGCAGATGCCATGATCCGGACCTTGGGAAATCGCACCAAGAAGATTTATCTGGGGCATTTGTCAAAAGAGAACAATATCAAAGAATTGGCCCATATGACCATGGAGAACCAACTGGCTCGAGCAGATCTAGCTGTCGGTCATGATTTTGAGGTGCTGGATACATCACCAGACACTGCAACTCCATTGACGAAGATATAAGATAGAAAACCACCTGCGGGTGGTTTTTTGATTTCTGATTAAAATCCCTTCATCTAGTGATGAATTTGCTCTTTACCCTAAATTTGTGTATGATAAGAGTACTTTATCTCAAGAATAAATTAATGGAGAAATGTTAATTGTGAAAACATATATCGGTTATTTGGAATCGAAATGGATTTATTTTGATGAAGAAAACGAAGTATTTCAATATAATGATCAAAAAAATACTTCCAATTGGATAATGGTTGCTGCTCCACTTGCAGTCTTTCTTTTGAAAGGAATTGCAAGTGTCTTAAATTCAGCCTTTGGGGGATTACCGTATACGATTAATATCAGTATTGCAATGATTGGAACTCTAATAGTTTTCGGAATGTTGATGATAGCGAAGGCGAGAAAAAAAGATCCGAGAATTGATTGGAAAACAGTTGTTTTGAA
>CABKMC010000132.1 GCA_902373455.1 uncultured Streptococcus sp. | reverse complement strand
CTTGCATGTATTAGGCACGCCGCCAGCGTTCATCCTGAGCCAGGATCAAACTCTCATTAAAATAATTGTTTGTCTTAAACTCATTCTGTCACTGACAGATTTATTGTTTTTTTATTGTTCAGTTACTATAACCTTAGTTATAGTGCCCTGCACATTGGTTCGTCTTGTTCAGTTTTCAAAGGTCTTTGTCGCTCTCTCGCGACAACTATATTAGTATATCATGACCTACCCTTACTGTCAATACTTTTTCTCGAAAAATTTTATTTTTTTGAAAGTTTTCTTGAAGGTGTGAAGAAAAGCCTGTAATACAGGCTTTTCTATCAATTCAGTTCTTTGTTGATAATTAGAAATGTTTCTTCTCCGTAGCCTCTTTTGATCAAACCTGCTCTAGCCATGTCTATTAGATCTTTTGAAAAGGATTGGATAGTTTCTTCTTCCTTTTTGCTTAGAATTTTTTTTGAATATTTCTTTCTAAGTTTTCTATAGTCCTGTTTTTCACTTTTGAGAAATGAGCAATGTTCTAAATAGTTTTCCAAGTTTTCTAACTGTACAAATAGGCCGAGTTCAAAAGCTATCGGGGCAAATGTTGTTTCTAATGGTTGAGTACAAACACTTCTAAATTCTACTGTCCCGCGGGCAGTTAGATCCTGAAATTGGTAACTTCGATGTTGTTTTAGGTCTTCTTTTACAGGCCTAATGATTTTTTCATCACCATCAGCCGTATAGGCTGTGATTTTTTTTTGATCTAGATAGTCTTTTACTCGAATGGGTTTAAAATAATAGGATTGATCTTCTCTAGTTGCAGTAAAAATAGCTGTGCTAGCAAGATTATTAAAAAACTCTTCTTCGCTTTGGTAGTCCTTAGGATAAATACCTACATTCTCCTTATAATAACCATGTAAGGATTCTTCCCAAAAAATATCTCTCGTAATCTTTGTATCCCAAGCCTCTGCTGAAAATTCTGAGTTTGAGAATAAGTATGCTTTGGCTGCTTCAATTTTATTAAATGCATTAATGACTCGTATATAGTTATCACGTCGTACATCCAATTGAAGTTGGTTCCCGCATATAAAAGCTCCGTATGAAGGATAGGGGTGTGTTTTCATCCCTGTGCCATTCATTGCTAGGAAAGCCATTAACATCTTGTATCGTTCAATTTTTACTGGGCTATTATCATTTTCTTGCCACTGTGGATGGATCCCATGCCCTTGAATTTCGTGGTGGTCTTCTTGCAAAATCGGTTGAATGATCTTTAAATAGGCTTCAAAGCGTTCTGCCACCTCATCTATAGAATGAGCCTTTTCAAATGCAAATTCAATCGTATTGTAACTCAACTCGAATAGAATACGATCTTTGGAAGAGCGGTGAACCAATTGAATGGGATTTTGATCGTCATCCATTTTTTCGACTTCAAAATCTAATAAGTTCGCTAAGGTTCGAAAAAGATTTTTCGTCACCTCTATATTGGTTTTATTTCCATGTATTTCTACAATCGGAAATTCTAATTCAACTCCGACAAAGAGTTCTGAATCCTCTTTCATATTACTGAGGTACTTCTCTTTTAGTAATTTAATTGCTTGTTGTTTTGTCATTGAATCCTTTTTCTTCTATTGGAGATATGGGTTCCATTATATCATTTTTTGCTATTCGAGACTACTCATGAAAAGCAAGACAAAACGCCTGCTTACGAAATTGTTTTAAGTTAAAGCAATTTCGTAAACAAGCGTCTACCATTCATTCAATATGATGAGTGTTCCCGCTGGGGAAAATCCCCAGCGGTAGACCAGAGCTAGACTAAGAATAACAGTGTATTCCATCATCATAACACTCAACAAAATTGATGATATTATACCAATTCGATGATAGCCATTGGCGCAGCATCACCACGACGTGGTTCAGTTTTAAGGATACGAGTATATCCACCATTGCGCTCAGCATAACGAGGTGCTAATTCAGAGAACAATTTTTGAAGTGCAGTTGTTTCTGAGTATTTACCTGTTTCTTCATCAAAGTTTTGTGATGCAACTTCGTTACGTACGAATGCAGCAGCTTGACGACGTGCATGCAAATCACCACGTTTACCCAAAGTAATCATTTTTTCAACTGATTTACGGATTTCTTTCGCACGTGCTTCAGTTGTTACAATTGCTTCATTGATGATAAGATCTGTAGTCAAATCGCGAAGCATTGCTTTACGTTGTGAGCTAGTGCGTCCTAGTTTACGGTAAGCCATGTATTCCTCCTCTATTTATCGTTTTTTAACCCAAGGCCTAAGTCGGCAAGTTTGATTTTAACTTCCTCAAGACTCTTACGTCCTAAGTTACGAACTTTCATCATTTCCGCTTCTGATTTTTCAGTCAAATCGTAAACAGTATTGATGCCAGCACGTTTCAAACAGTTATACGAACGAACTGAAAGATCTAATTCTTCGATCGTACGTTCTAAAATGCGATCATCAGAAGTTGTATCTACTTCTTTCATAACATCTGTTGCAATAGCAATTTCAGTTAAGTTTGTAAATAGATTTAGGTGTTCTGTCAAAATACGAGCAGACAAACCTAAGGCATCTTCTGGAATAATAGTCCCATTTGTCAAAATTTCAAGGGTTAGCTTGTCAAAACCGTCATTGCTACCAACGCGTGCTGGTTCAACTTGGTAATTGACTTTTGTCACTGGCGTATAGATTGAATCTACAGCGAGTGTTCCCACTGGTGCATCATCTTTTTTGTTTTGATCAGCTGGAACATAGCCACGTCCACTGTTTACAGTAAGCGTTGCTTTCAAAGATGCTCCTTCTCCGATTGTAAATAGATAATGATCAGGGTTTACAATTTCGATGTCACTATCCGTAAGAATGTCACCGGCAGTAACTTCTGCTGGTCCTTCTACATCAAGTTCAATAATCTTTTCGTCTTGGACGTAAGATTTAACGGCGATTCCTTTAACGTTAAGAATAATTTGCATAACGTCTTCACGGACTCCTGGAACTGTATCAAATTCGTGGAGTACACCTTCAATGTTGATTGAAGTAACAGCCGCACCTGGAAGTGAAGCTAGAAGTACACGACGAAGTGAGTTTCCAAGTGTTGTACCATAGCCACGTTCAAGTGGTTCTACGACAAACACGCCATAATCTTTATTTTCATCAATTTTTGTTATATTTGGTTTTTCAAACTCAATCATTTGCTATACTCCCTCTTAAACGAAAAGCTGTGTAATTGTTGATGATTATACACGGCGACGTTTTGGAGGACGAGCACCATTGTGTGGTACAGGAGTTACATCGCGGATTGCAGTTACTTCAAGACCAGCAGCAGCAAGTGCACGAATAGCAGACTCACGACCTGAACCAGGACCTTTAACAGTTACTTCAACAGATTTAAGTCCGTGTTCTTGAGCAGCTTTTGCAGCAGCTTCTGATGCCATTTGAGCAGCAAATGGTGTAGATTTACGAGAACCTTTAAATCCAAGTGCACCTGCAGATGACCAAGCGATTGCGTTACCATGCACATCAGTAATCATAACAATTGTGTTGTTAAATGTAGCGTGAATATGAGCAATACCAGATTCGATATTCTTTTTCACACGACGTTTACGTGTTGGTTTAGCCAAGATTTTTACCTCCTTATTTTATTTTACTTTTTCTTACCTGCAATCGCAACAGCTTTACCTTTACGAGTGCGA
>CABKMC010000131.1 GCA_902373455.1 uncultured Streptococcus sp. | reverse complement strand
CAGCAATTTTGGAAGAAGCTGAAGTAGCTCTCGTCACCGGTGCAGGTTTTGGTGCCCCTGAAAATGTTCGCTTGTCTTATGCGACAGATTTGGATACCCTCAAAGAAGCTGTTCGTCGACTCAAGGCTTTTATGGAAAAATAAACCTATCGGATCCTTAGCTTTGAGCTGAGGATCTTTTTCTTTAAAAAAATCAGCTTTTCACAGGTAGAATCTAGCACTGTAAGCCTTTTTATGATACAATAAAGAAGATAATGTCTTCGGACAAGTTTAACGAGAAAAGGAAGATGAATGATGACAAAACGGATTACTATCATCGAAGTAAAAGACTATGTTGGTCAAGAAGTGACTATCGGTGCTTGGGTGGCTAACAAATCAGGTAAAGGAAAAATTGCTTTCTTGCAATTGCGTGACGGGACTGCCTTTTTCCAAGGTGTGGCTTTTAAACCAAACTTTATTGAAAAATTTGGGGAAGAAGTGGGAATTGAAAAATTTGATACCATCAAACGCTTGAGCCAAGAAACGTCAGTCTTTGTGACAGGGATTGTCAAAGAAGATGAGCGCTCTAAATTTGGTTACGAGTTGGATATTACAGACATCGAAGTCATCGGTGAATCGCAAGATTACCCAATCACGCCAAAAGAACACGGTACAGATTTCTTGATGGACAACCGTCACTTGTGGTTGCGTTCACGCAAACAAGTCGCTGTGATGCAAATCCGTAATGCCATCATCTACGCGACGTATGAGTTCTTTGACAAGAACGGCTTTATGAAATTTGATAGCCCAATTCTTTCTGGAAATGCAGCAGAAGATTCTACAGAACTTTTCGAAACAGACTACTTTGGAACACCAGCCTACTTGAGTCAATCTGGTCAGCTTTATCTTGAAGCTGGTGCTATGGCCCTTGGTCGCGTCTTTGATTTTGGTCCAGTATTCCGTGCTGAAAAATCTAAGACTCGTCGTCACTTGACTGAGTTCTGGATGATGGACGCTGAGTACTCATACTTGACACATGATGAGTCACTTGACTTGCAAGAAGCTTATGTTAAAGCGTTGCTTCAAGGTGTTCTCGATCGTGCTCCTCAAGCTTTGGAAACCTTGGAACGTGATACAGAGCTCTTGAAACGTTATATTGCAGAGCCATTCAAACGCATTACTTACGATGAAGCCATTGATCTCTTGCAAGAACATGAAAACGATGAAGATGCGGATTATGATCATTTGGAACATGGGGATGACTTCGGCTCACCACACGAAACATGGATTTCAAACCACTTTGGAATACCAACCTTCGTGATCAACTATCCAGCTGACATCAAGGCTTTCTACATGAAACCAGTTCCTGGTAACCCAGATCGCGTGCTTTGTGCAGACTTGTTGGCACCAGAAGGGTACGGAGAAATCATCGGTGGTTCTATGCGTGAGGAAGACTATGATGCCCTTGTAGCGAAGATGGAATTACTTGGTATGGATCGTACAGAGTATGAATTCTACCTTGACCTTCGTAAATATGGTACAGTACCACACGGTGGATTTGGTATCGGTATCGAGCGTATGGTTACCTTCGCAGCTGGAACGAAACACATCCGTGAGGCCATTCCGTTCCCACGTATGTTGCACCGTATCAAACCTTAATAGACGTAAAAACGCCATTAGGCGTTTTTAACTTTTATCTGGCCCAAAAACTATGAAAGGAATTTCTATGCTGAAAATAGATATCATTGATGGAAAAGAATATGATAGTATTCATGGTGCTTTGATTGCTGACTTGGATCATACCATCCAAACCATGTTGCAGATTTCTTATCCCGATAGTCAGATGGATGACTTTATTACCTACAAGAATTTAAGTCAGTATTGTATGGAATATTTGTCTCAGATTATTGACCGGGCGAATGAGAAAAATGAGGCGATCAAGCAACAGGTGACAGCAGTCTTGCCGATGACGGAGGCTCCCTTTAACGTTGAAGACCGCTTGACGGCTAGCTATACCTTTGGTCAGCGGGTGGCGGATTCAGTTGCACGCTTTGGCGGGTCTTGGACCTTTATTATCAGTTTCATTCTTATGATGGCAATTTGGATGTTGATGAATGTCTTGCATCCTTTTGGTTGGAATTTTGATCCTTATCCTTTCATTTTGCTTAATCTTGCCCTGTCTACGATTGCGGCGATTCAAGCTCCTTTAATCATGATGAGTCAAAATCGTGCGGCAGATTATGATCGGCTGCAAGCACGAAATGACTTTAACGTCAATATGGAATCGGAACGAGAAATTCGTTTGCTCCATACAAAGATTGACCATATGGTGCAACAAGATCAGACGGATCTACTTGAGATTCAAAAGTTGCAAACAGAATTGTTGGTTTCTTTGTCTAATCAAGTGACCCAATTGCGTCAAGAGATGAACCAAGCTAAATAAGAAGTTGACTGATCAATCATATATCCAGATAAAGAGAATGGGGAGACGATGACATCATTATTGAAGTATTTTAAGGGTTATCTAACGGAAACTATTTTAGGTCCTGTATTTAAACTATTAGAAGCTATCTTTGAATTGTGCGTACCTGTAATCATTGCCCACTTAGTCGATCAGGTCATTCCGAAAAAGGAAACGAGCGGAGTGGTGATGATGGTCGGTGCTTTGTTTTTATTTGCTAGCTTTGGTGTCGTCGTTGCTATTACGGCTCAGTATTTTTCATCTAAAGCAGCTGTCGGATTTACCCGTGAGATGACCAAGGATTTGTATGATAAGATCTTGTCCCTTCCAAAGAACAAGCGAGATAGAATCGGTACATCTAGTTTGGTAACCCGTCTCACTTCTGATACTTATCAAATCCAGGTTGGGATCAATCTCTTCTTGCGCCTCTTTTTGAGGGCGCCGATTATTGTCTTTGGCTCTATTATCATGGCCTTTATGATCAGTCCGAAATTAACCCTTTGGTTCTTGGGGATGGTGGCCATTTTGACGCTGATTATTGTCATCATGTCCCGGATTGTCAATCCTCTCTTTGCAAAGATTCGGAAAATCACAGACAGGATGGTCACGGTGACGCGTCAGCAATTTCAAGGGATGCGAGTGATTCGGGCCTTTGGACAACAGGCTAGTGAATTAGAAGATTTTAGAGAGGTCAATCAGGACTACAAAGTCTGGCAAATTCGCGCTGGTATCTGGTCTAGTTTGGTTAGTCCCTTGACCTTCCTTGTGGTCAATACGACCTTAGTCTGTGTTATTTGGCAGGGACAGTTGAATATCTCTGCTGGTCTTCTGACTCAAGGGATGTTGGTCGCTCTGGTCAATTATTTATTGCAAATTTTAACAGAATTGATCAAGCTGGCTATGCTGGTCACGTCTTTAAATGTCAGCTATATTTCAGCCAAGCGGGTACAAGAGATCTTTTATTTGAAAGAAGAAGACCTCCTAGAAGCTTTGACAGAGGAAACCGCAACAGAACAAGAAGCGATCAGTGCAGAGGAAGTTTCTTTCACCTATCCAACGGCTTCAAGCCCAGCCCTAGAGGGAATTTCCTTTGATCTTGACCAAGGACAGATGCTGGGAATTATCGGTGGTACAGGATCTGGGAAGTCCACCCTTGTTCAGTTATTGAGTCATTTGTATGCTGTTAGTCAGGGAAAATTAGCCCTCTATCATCAAGGTCATTCTCCTAAAAGTCTCAAGGAGTGGCGGG
>CABKMC010000130.1 GCA_902373455.1 uncultured Streptococcus sp. | reverse complement strand
TCCATGAGTTTGTCCATAGCTTTTTGAATCAACTCTTCTGTACGGGTATCGACAGATGAGGTTGCTTCATCCAAGATAAGAAGCGGAGCATCCTTCAAGAGGGCACGCGCAATGGTCAAGAGTTGCTTTTGACCCACGGACAAGGTCACTGAATCATCTAATACAGTATCATAGCCATTCGGCAAGGTCCGAATAAAGTGATGGACCCCAACCGCTCGGGGTGCTGCTTCCACCGCTTCGTCTGAAATATCCGTTTGATTGAAGACCAGGTTTTCTCGAATGGTCCCCTCAAATAGCCAGGTATCTTGCAAGACCATCGAAAAGGCATCATGAACTTCTTCTCGGCTCATGGCCTTAGTATCCACACCATCGATGGTAATTTTACCAGCTTGAATGTCGTAAAAACGCATCAAGAGATTGACCATGGTCGTCTTACCTGCACCTGTCGGACCAACAATGGCCACCTTCTGTCCTGGCTTAGCTTCAGCTGTAAAGTCATGGATAATAGTCTTATCTGGTGAATAACCAAAGCGAACATGTTCAAAGGTAACATGACCTTTTGGCACTTCCAATTGGCGTGTTTTTTGGGATTCATCTTCCATTTCTTCTTCGTCTAAGAATTCAAAGACACGCCCCATAGCAGCACTAGCTGATTGCAATTGGGTAATGCCTTGAGCCATTTGACTAATTGGTTGGGTAAAGATGCGGACATAGGTCATAAAGGCAACAATGGTCCCGATGGTAATGTCTCCATTAATGGTGAGGACAGCCCCAACGATACAGACCATGACATAGCCGAAATTCCCTACAAACTGCATCAAGGGCATCATGATCCCAGAGAAGAATTGGGATTTCCACATGCTATGGTACAAATCTTGGTTGATGGCATCAAAATGATTTTTGGCTTGGTGACGGCCATTGTAGGAAATGACGATATTGTGGCCACTATAGATTTCTTCAACATAACCTGAAACTTTGGCAAGGTTGTCCTGTTGTTGCTTAAAGAGAGGCTGGCTCTTGACCATAATGATGCTGGAAAGAGCAAAACCTGCAAAGACGGACACAATCGCTGTCACCGCCAAGTGCCAGTCCGTCTTAAACATCATAAGGATGGAGCCAATCAATAAGACAATAGAAGAGACCATTTGAACCAAGCTTTGGTTAAAGGATTGGGTCATCAAATCCACGTCATTGGTCACACGAGACAAGGTATCTCCTTGTTCATGGCTATCAAAATATTGGAGGGGCACGCGATTGATCTTCTCAGCAATGGCATTGCGCAAGCGTTCTGCAAAGCGCTGAATCATGGTTGAGATAATGAAACTACTGCTGTAGGACACCAGTGCTCCAACTCCATAAAGGATGGCTAAGGTCAGGGCAATCGAAGTGATCTTATCAATATCAATGGCGCCTCCCATCCCTTTTGTAATGGTATCTGTAATTTCTTTTAACTTATCCGGTCCAATAACCGTGATTACACTCGATACGATCGAAAAGAGGATAGCAATTAGGAAAAATAGGTGGAAGCCCTTCAAATAGGGAGAAAGTTGGCTCCAAAGGGATGTTTTTTGTTTTGTCTTATGCATGTTCCAACTCCTCCTTAGATAATTGTGAATAGGCAATTTCTTGATAGACTTCATTGGTCGCAAGCAATTCCTTGTGGGTACCTTGACCGACGACCTTCCCTTGATCCAAGACCAAAATCAAATCTGCATCCATAATAGTCGAAATCCGTTGGGCAACGATCAATTTGGTCGTATCTGCAAGCTCTTCTTTCAAGGCTTGTCGCAGGATCCGATCTGTTTTATAATCTAGAGCTGAGAAGGAATCATCAAAGATGAGGATCTCAGGTTTGCGAGCCAGGGCCCGTGCAATGGCCAAGCGTTGCCGTTGACCGCCAGAGAAGTTGCTTCCTCCTTGCGCTACTTCTGTATCCAAGCCTTTTTCTTTTGCGGCCACAAACTCTTTGGCTTGGGCCAATTCAAGAGCTTTCCAGATGGCTTCATCCTCTAATTTTCCTTGACTACTTTCTCCAAATTCCATATTGGAGCGAATAGTGCCGCTAAAGAGCACTGCTTTTTGGGGAATATAGCCGACTTTATTATTCAGTTCTTGGTGGCTATAATTCTTGACATTGATGCCATCCACTAAGATCTTTCCTTCTGTTGCATCGTAAAAGCGCGGAATCAAGTTGACCAAAGTGGATTTCCCAGAACCGGTTGATCCGATGAAGGCAACGGTTTGTCCTTTCTGAGCTGAGAAGGTCACATGTTCAATCACAGCACGGGAAGTCCGTCCATATCGGAAGGAAACATCTTGAAATTCAACGGTACCCTCTTGGCCTGTTGTTTCTTTTGACTCACTTGGGAAGGCTACAGACGGCTCTAAAGCTAAGACCTGGTTGATTCGTTTGGCAGATACCAAGGCACGAGGAAGAATAATCAAGATGGCCACCATCATCATAAAGCCAACGACAACCTGCATGGCGTAAGAGGAGAAGGTGATCATATCGGAGAAGACCTTGGTCCGATCCGCTAATGCAGGACTGGTGAAGATCTTTGTAGGATCTTTTGGCATGGCGATATCATTGATCAAGTGCGCCCCAATCCAGTAGATAGCAAGGGTCAACCCACTTGATACCACTGTCATGACAGGGTTCATCAAAGACATCAAACGATAAACAAAGAGATTTAGACGGGTTAAGCCCTTGTTTTCAGCCTGGAATTTCTCATTTTGATAAGCTTCTGCATTGTAGGCGCGAACCACTCGCACCCCAGTCAAACTCTCCCGTGTCGTCGCATTCAAAGCATCGGTCAAACCTTGAACCTTTTGCTGGCGCGGAAAGGCAATAAGAACCAGAACAGAGAGAAGAATCAAGACCATCAAGACCGCAATCCCAACAGACGTTGTCCAGGCACTGCTCTTCCCCCAAATCTTGGTCAGAGCCCAAATCGCCATAATGGGACCACGCGTCACAACTTGCATCCCCATGACAATCATGATTTGTAACTGGGTCAAATCATTGGTTGTACGAGTCAAGAGAGAGGGAACGGAGAATTTCTTGATCTCGGCATCAGAGTAATCCATCACTTGATGGAAAATCTCTCCTCGAAGTCGCGTCGTAAAGCTGGCAGCGACTCTTGAAGCCAAAAAGCCCACAAAAACTGCCATCAAAAAGCTTCCAAAAGAGAAGAGCAACATCTTGCTTCCCGGATCCATAATATCAGAAACCTTGGTCCCATCCTTGGCTAAGAGGGTCGTGATATCGGATAAGTATTCAGGAGTCTTTAAATCCATCCAAACAGCCAGACAGATAAAGACCGTACTAAGGGCAATCATGCCCCATTCTTTGGCAGTTAACCGCCGAAATATATTGATCATTCCTCGCTCCTTTTTTTCATATTCTCATAAAATTGATGCATGACCCTGAAAAAGATGGCCAATTCTTCTTCTGATACACCAGCCATCATATCCTGGTCCACTTCTTCAAAGAATTGTTTCATGTCATTCAATTTATCTTTTACACTGTCTGTTAGGTAGACATACTTGGCCCGTTTATCGGTTGGACTAGGCTCTAGATAAATAAAGCCATTTTTCTCCATGCGCTTGATCAGGTTACTCGTCACGGATTTTGAGATATGAAGTTCCTGCTCAACATCCCGAATCAAGGTCACTTTCCCCTCCTTTTCACGATGAGATAAAAAGCCCAATACC
>CABKMC010000129.1 GCA_902373455.1 uncultured Streptococcus sp. | reverse complement strand
TTTTTAAGTAAATAATACAAACAGGGAGGGAAAGGTAAAATATACAGTTATCTGGCATTTTACTAATTCGTACTAAAATGTATTGTTTATGAAAAAAATATAAGGGTATCAGCCCAAAAGGAGAAACATATGGCTCAAATTAAATTAACTCCAGAAGAACTACGTCAATCAGCACAACGCTATGCACAAGGTTCTCAAGAAATCGATCAAATCCTTAACACTTTGACTCATGAACAACAAGTCATCGACGCAAACTGGGATGGATCTGCATTTGATAGCTTTGAAGCACAATTCAACGAATTGTCTCCAAAAATCAAACAATTCGCTCAATTGTTGGAAGACATCAACGCTCAATTGATCAAAGTTGCTGATATCGTTGAACAAACTGACCAAGATATCGCTGCACAAATCCACTAAGATAGTCTTGGAGGTGATCTTACTTCTTGTAGGTAGATCACCCTTTTGTCTTTTGATATATAGAAAATAGGGGTTAGATTCTTAATTCCTAACCCCTATTTTGTATCTATGAATTAGAAAAAGGAAAAGGTATGGAAGTTAAAAATAAAAAATGGTTAAAATATATTGGTCAGAGCGCAGTTGTGCTCCTTTTGATGGGATCTGTAGTGGGTCTTTATACGACGGTTCAAAAGGACCAAAAGCAAAACGAAGCCAAGACTGTACAAACGACAGAAAACACCAAGCTCAATATTGCGGTGGTCAATGAAGACAAGGCGGTTAAACTGAATGATAAAGAATACAACCTTGGGGCTAGCTATGTAAAGAATATCGAACGGGATAATTCGCAAAACTGGTCTGTCCTCCCACGTGGAGCTGCTGAGTCAGGGCTTGCAGATGGCAAGTACCAGTTGATGATCGTCATTCCAAGTGACTTCTCAGAGAAGGTCTTGGAAGTGAACGCAGTCAATGCAGAGAAGACCACGGTGACATATAAGGTTAATGCGGCTGGGAATTCTCAGGTTGAGAACGAAGCCAATAAAGTCGCTAAAGATATCGTTTCAGACTTGAATAGCCAATTGGTTGATATGTATATGGTCAGCATTCTAAGCAACCTTTATACAGCTCAGAAAAACGTGGAGACAAGTAACAAGATCCAATCGACCAACATTGGTTCTTATCGAAGCAACTTGCTGAATTCGGCTTTGGATTCGAAGAATATCTTCCCGAGTCTCTATAGCTTGTCGACATCATCTGTCGAGTCGAACAATGCTTTGAAGACAGTTCTTGAGTCTTATACCCAGGCTTTTGATCAATTGACCCAATCTCAGGATCAGTATGGTCGAAACTTCGACACATTGATTAAGCAACGCTCCGAGGACAAGATCAGCCATGAAGAGTTCATGAACCAGCTGATGTCTATGAACCAGTCTGTTGTCAGTGAAAAAACGCAAGAGTTGTATAAAAATTTACAACAAAACCAAGAAGCGATTACCAAGCAATTGAGTCAACCAGCTGAAACAGGAGGAGATGCTTCAGGTACCAAGACCTATGCAGGCTTGACCAAAGATGTGAATGATCGTGTGGCAGACCTCGAAAAAGGGATCAAGGCAGAACGCGACAAATTAGATGAGCACGAAAATAACATCGAGTCTTCTGTAAAAGCGAAGATCCTTGACTACTATGGTCTAAAAGAAGGAGAAAAAGTCACCCTTCGTACCTTGATTGGGAAGACGAGTATCAAGACCTTAAGTGAGGCACGTAATGAAGCGGATGATACTATTCGTCAAGCGATTGAAAAGTTGCCGTCTCTAGATCCAGCTAGTCTTAATCTCAATAAATATGGCAACCTCAATACAGCAATTCATTTTGATAGTACTTTTGCTGGGACGATGGCGAAAGCAAATGGAAATGCTGATGATTTAAAAACTTTGGCTGCAGAAGTGGATGCCAAAACAACTGCAGTTGCCGATGTCCTTAATGCTAAATCTGGAAAACAGAAGGTTAGCATCCAAGTACCAGCAGGAGTCAAGGTTGATACTTGGACCTATGATGGACATACTTATGCAGGTAGTGGCGAGCAGGAAGTCGAACTGAAAGATGGCAAACAAATCCAAATTCACCTTGTTGAAGATGGAGGAGCTATGCCAAGTGCGATTGATGTTGAAGTCCTTGTGAATGGAGTTTCCTCAACCAGTGTGACCGTATCAGCAGATGAATTGAAAACAGCTGTCGCTAACTACGCGTCGAAAGCCAGTGAAATTGCCTTGGATTATCAACGCGCAGGAGCATTGATCGATGCCTACTATCCAGAAGATGACAGCCATGTTCGTCATTCGCTCTATGATCCAATCGAGGATATGGATTTGACAAACGCTTTGGTCGACATCGTGAAGGCTGCTGTTTCAAGTAATATAAAGGACTACCGTAAGAGTATTGAAACGGATGAAACTGGGAATGCAACGAATAGTGTGAAAGCTAAGCTAGATGACACCCTCAAACAGTTGCAAGTCTTGGGACCAGAATTACAGGCTAACCTTACAGCAATCGAAAATACCAATAAAGATCTAACCCAAAACATCAATGATCAATTGACGCAGTACGCAGACCTTCAAAAACGCTTAGAGGCTATCTCAACTGCACAAGCAACCGTTACCGAAGCTCAAACCAAGACGGATGCAGACTTGTCAGCTCTTGGTTCTGAATACACCTCCTTGTTGACTTCGACAGAAGGTGTTAAGAGTTCATCTCGTAGCAATGTGGACGCTGCCAACTCTACCAATGAAATCTTTAGCCAATTGAACAAAGAATTGGAAAGAGCCCAAGGCAATACAGAGAAATTGTCTAGCAATGCAGAGAGCTTGATGGGTGAATTCGATAAGGAATTGTCTGAAAACGGAAACTTCGTTGAAGCCTTCCGCAAAGTCTTCAACAATGCTTACGAAAATGGTGTGCCAAATGAAGTCTTGCTCGACTTCTTGTCAAATCCAGTTGCAGAGAAATCTACTTCTGTGAAAGCGACCATCAACGTCTACCGTCCATTTATCTGGATCTTTATGCTAGAAATCTTGAGCCTCTTTACAGCTTATCTCTTTGCGACTCAGCCAATCATCCGTAAAGTGAAAGATCGTTTCAAATTAAATCGCTTGCAAGAATCAGATCTCTTGTCTGTCGGTGTCCTTGTAGGACTTTCTCTCATCCTTGGACTGGTGATCGGAATGATTTCAAGTATTCAACTCTCTGTTGGTCGTGAATATGTACCTTCATGGGTATTCTTAGCGGTTCTAGCAAGTTTTGTCTTGGTACAACTGCAATACCTCCTCTTGAAACACTTCCGTGTGATTGGAATGGGACTGGCCTTCTTCATGTTGATCAGTTATGTTTACCTATCAAGTGCGATCGGAACGACCGCGACCTTGTCAGGCCTTCCAGCACTGGTGAAAAATGTTAACCTCCTTTCTATTTTAGAAGGACAGTTTGCGGGTTACTTTGATGGACAAACAGCCGGTATCGGCGTCTTCTTCGGATTGTTGGTCTTCTTCGGCCTTTTGGCTGTTGCCAATATCTTCATTCCAAAGAAGTTTACTCAAACAAAGGAAATTGAATCAAGCTTATGAAAAAAATGATGTATCTTCTCTTTGTCTTTAGTCTCTTGCCAGTAGTTGTTGTTTCTGCAGATGATTTTATTGATAATCGTCTGCAGGTCAACAACTCACGTTTGGAGACAGAAGAGGAAAAGACACTCGGGGGCCAATTGGATGCGACTGAGTCTCTTTTCAATGAGAAGGATCAGAAAAAATTAGCAGATGA
>CABKMC010000128.1 GCA_902373455.1 uncultured Streptococcus sp. | reverse complement strand
ACCTTTGATTGAGAAAAAAGATGCCAAGTTGGTTAAAACCTTGGAAGCAGAATTCAAAAATGTCAATGATTTATTGGACAAACACATGACTGATGAAACAAATTACAAGTCTTACACAGATTTGACCAAGGAAGATACCAAGGAATTGGCTGAAGCGGTGACCAAACTTGGTGAACCTTTGTCTCAAATGGGTGTGATTTTAGATGGGAAATAAGAAAAATGGCTGACGAAAAATTTTTAGATAAAAAAATGGACCGTCGTGAATTTCTTAAAAAAGCAGGTATTGGAGGGGCTGGTATTGCACTGGGCCTTTCTGGTGCATCTGCTTTTTTCGCTAATCAAGACAGTTCCAGTAAAAAAGCTTATGATGGGGATGAAGACATCTCTTTTTATGGCAAGCATCAAGCCGGGATTACGACAGCCATGCAGAAGGCTTGCTACTTGGTGGTGCTGGATCTTCACACGACGGACAAAAAAGAAGTCATCCAGCTCTTTAAAGACTGGACTGATTATAGTAGTAAATTAGTCGAAGGAGAATTGGTCAAAAAAGATGGTTCCAATGCCCTCTTGCCTCCAACAGATACAGGTGAAACAGTAGGACTCAATCCCTATCGCTTGAGCCTGACGTTTGGGGTTTCGGCTACCTTTCTCAAGAAACTGGGCTTGGAAGCTAAACGTCCAAAGCTCTTTCGTGATTTGCCTCCATTTCCAAAGGAGCAGTTGCAGGACAAATACACTGGTGGCGATATCGTCATTCAGGCCTGTGCCGACGATGAGCAAGTAGCCTTTCATGCGGTCCGAAATCTCATCCGCAAGGGTCGCAATACCATCACCATGAAGTGGAGCAAGTCCGGTTTTGCAGCGATTGGTGACCGAAAAGAAACACCGCGTAACCTCTTTGGCTTTAAAGATGGAACAGCAAATGTCACGACGGAGAAGGACTTTGATAAGGTCGTCTGGACTGACAGCAAGGACTGGATGAAGGGTGGTTCCTATATGGCTCTTCGCCTAGTCCAAATGCACTTGGAAACTTGGGACCGGACCAATTTGCAGGAGCAAGAAAACACCTTTGGTCGCTACAAGGAGTCAGGCGCTCCCTTTGGGAAAACCAACGAATTTGATGAAGTGGATTTATCTAAACTACCAGTAGATTCACATGTCCGTTTGGCCAAAGAAGTGGATCGTCCGATTTTACGGCGTTCCTATTCCTATTCGGATGGCATCAATGAACAGACTGGGCAATTTGATGCAGGTTTGATTTTTATCGCCTTTCAAAAAGATCCAAACAGTTTTGTTAAAATCCAAACCAATCTAGGTGCAGTGGATAAAATGAACGAGTACATCACCCATATCGGAAGCGGACTCTTTGCTTGCTTTGCAGGCGTAGAGAAAGGAGGCTATCTTGGTCAAGCACTCTTTGAATAAACTTTTGATCTTGTTAGGCCTTCTTGCCTTGTTCTGGACTCATCCAGTGGCTGCGGAATCTTATAGCGATCTCTTTATCAAGATCACAGATGCAACAACCGCTGTAGAAAATAAGAACCAGGATAAGGCCAAGGAATTGATCGCTGAGATTCAGGATAATTTTGAATCCAAAGATCACCATGATTCCAAGGCAGGAAAAAAAGTTAGCCAAGCTCTAGCTATAAAAGGGGAGGTAACCAAAGAGGATCTCACCAAGATCTCATCAGCCTTGCTAGCTTTTGAAAAAGAGCAAAATCCGGTCGATTTAGAGGCGGAAAAAGACAAACTCGTGAGTCGCCTCGCTCCTTATTTTAAGAACTTACAAGATGCCATTACAGCTAAGGATCTGGAGAAAACCCGTCAAAGCTATGCAGATCTCAATAATACCTGGACGCGAAACGAAGCGGTAGTAAGAGATCACAGCACAGCCTACTATGGCAAAATCGAGACGGCCATTTCACTCTTGCGCAGTAGTATTGAAACAGAGCCTATCGATTTTACCAACATCCAGTCCTCTTATGACGACCTCAAAAATGGGATTGATGCCTTTGTAAAAGGAGAAGCCATTAGCAGTGCCAGTACGGATTTGACGCTGAACGATGGGATCAAGCTTTTGGAGAAGGCGCAAAGCCAATTCCAAGCTGGGGATGAAAAGTCTGCTGCAGCGACTATGAAGCAGTTCATCACGATCTGGCCAACCATCGAGGGAGATGTTAGCACGACCAATCCCAGTCTCTACACGCGCGTAGAGAGCGAATCCCCGGTTATTATGGTCAAGGGGAAAGAAAAGGCCTATCAAGAGAAATTACAAGCCTTGATCAGAGACCTTTCTGCGATCGATACGACAGCTTCTTACAACGCCTTTGATGCAATGTTGATTCTTCTGCGTGAAGGAGTAGAAGCCCTTCTGATCGTGATGGCGCTTGTGACGACCCTTAAGGCCGCTAAGATGAGGAAAGGACTCAAATGGGTTTACGGTGGAGCTATTGCTGGTGTTCTTGCCAGTGCAGCGATCGCTCTTGTTTTTCAAGTAGCATTTCCAGCTGTTACTTCGGGTTCTAACCGGGAAATCATTGAAGGTGGCGTTGGGATTTTCGCTGTGGTCATGATGATCCTCATCGGAATTTGGCTCCACAGCAAGTCCTCTGTCAAACAGTGGAATGCCTTTATGGACCGTCAAATGAAGACAGTTACGGCTACAGGAAGCTTTGTCTCTATGTTTGCCCTCAGTTTCTTAGCAGTCTTTCGTGAAGGGGCTGAGACTATTCTCTTCTATGTTGGAATTATTCCACGGATTACAACCGCGAATTTCTTACTGGGAATCGGGCTTGCTATAGCTGTTCTCATCATTATTGCAGTGGCCATGACCAAGGCCAGTCAAGCCATCCAACCTCATCGAATCTTTTTCATTCTGACGTGGTTGATTTACGCCTTGGCCTTCAAGATGCTAGGTGTCAGCATCCACGCCCTACAGTTGACCAATATCCTACCGAGTCATTTGGTCAATGGACTTCCTACCATTGATTGGGCGGGGATCTATCCAAGCTGGGAAGTTATTCTTCCCCAACTACTCTTTGTGGCCCTGATTGCCCTTATCACGGTGAGACAACATGGCAAAGAGTAGAGCAGATAAAATGACCATTGTCGAGCACTTGGTCGAATTTCGAAAACGATTGATCGCAGTGGTTTTGTGTTATATTATCGTCTTCATCGTAGCCTTTGTATTTGGAGGAGAACTCTACCAAGCCTTAACGGCTAGCTTCCATCAAAAACTGCTGGTACTAGGGCCAAATGATATCCTCTGGATCTATGTTTCGCTGGCCAATCTCACAGCCTTTAGTCTGACACTGCCCTTTATTGTCTACCAGATTTGGCAATTTGTGAGACCTGCTTTAAGGGAGAAGGATGCGCGTGCAGTCTTTGCCTACATTCCAGCTAGCTTTATTTGCTTTGTGCTTGGGCTGGCGTTTGGTTATTTCTTTGTTAGCCCAGCTATTTTAGAGGTCTTGATGCGCTTGGGAGAAGGACTGTTTGATACCCAATTGACGGCACAAAATTATTTAACCTTCTTATGGCACACAACCTTGCCCTTAGGAGTCTTGTTTGAGTTACCAGTTTTGGTCGCTTTTCTGACCTCAATTGGGCTCTTGACACCACAGTTTTTAATCACCTATCGTCGTTACGCTTACTTTGTCCTGCTGGTCTTAGCCGTCGTGCTAACCCCTGCAGACTTTATCAGTGACTTGGCCATGACGCTCCCTTTGATCCTCTTATTTGAAGTTAGTGTCGCAATCAGTAAAGTCAT
>CABKMC010000127.1 GCA_902373455.1 uncultured Streptococcus sp. | reverse complement strand
GCTAAATTCAAGCCCTCTCTTCTTGGCCTCTCTTTCTACCATGAGGTGAATGAGATGACCGATTTTTTTAAATTCTAGTAAAGGTTTGTCCATCATTTCCTCCAAATAGTTCTCTTAAGAACTTTAAAGTTACTATGAGAACTATTTTAACACAAAAAAGATCCCTGTCAAGAAAAAAGTTTCCATAAGAACTAAAAAAAGGAGCCGAATCGACTCCATCCTTCATCTTTAGATAATAATGCCTTCTAGATGATCCATTTCATGCTGACAGATCTGGGCCGGAAAGCCTGACAAATGAATTGTTTTTGCTTTCCAATTCATATCTCGATAGGCCACTGAAATCTCCTCATAACGAGTGGTCGGCCGACTCCCCACCAAGGACAAGCATCCTTCCTCTGTTTGGTAAGGCTTTTTCTTTTCAAGGAGAACCGGATTAAACAGGACCAAATTTTCACTTCCCATTCGGATGATAATCGCTCGCTTTTTCACCCCGATCATATTGGCTGCTAAACCGACACACTCAAGGAGATGAGCATTTAAGGTGTCCTGCAAATCCAAAGCCAAGGTGCGATCCTCAGGTGTCGCTTCTTCTGACTTTTGACCCAAGAATAAGACATCTTTTACAATATTCTTTTTCATTCCTTCCTCACTTCTTGATAGATAGACGAAAGAAGAGAGTGGGACAGAAATCGGTAATTCGTTAGAATTCGATTTCATCGTCCCACCTCCGCACAGTTGAGTAGGGCTGTAAAAGCTGATGAAATCAGCGTAGTAGAGCCCACTCAACCACTGCGTCTTGCTCGACAATCCAAAAATAATTGAGAGGCTAGGACTTTTGTCCCAGCCTCCTCGCTCTTGTTTCTAACCTCTAAGAGACAATTGCTGCTTATTTTTTAAGCTTTTCGCTCACTTCTTTTGCAAGGACAAAGTTCCCCAAGGTCGCTGAACCATTGCCGGCAACTGCAGGTGTCACAATATAATCTCTCACATCAGGTACAGGGAGGTAACCGTTCAAGAGGGCAGTAAATTTCGTGCGAACACGATCTAACATATGTTGTTGAGCCATGACTCCTCCTCCAAAGACAATGACGTCTGGGCGGAAGGTAACTGTCGCATTCACCGCTGCTTGTGCGATGTAGTAGGCTTGAATATCCCATACATTGCTGTTGAGTTCAATGTTTTCCCCACGAATACCTGTACGAGCTTCCAGACTAGGACCAGCCGCAAAGCCTTCCAAACAGCCATTGTGGAAAGGACAAACACCCTTGAATTCTTTTTCTACATCCATTGGGTGTTGGGCCACATAGTAGTGCCCCATTTCTGGGTGTCCAGCTCCCCCGATAAACTCACCACGTTGGATGACACCAGCTCCGATTCCTGTTCCGATTGTATAGTAAACCAAGTTTTCGATATGACCACCCGCGTTATTGCGTGCGACCACTTCTCCATAGGCAGAACTATTCACATCTGTCGTGAAATAGATAGGTACATTCAAGGCACGTCGGAAAGCCCCAACGATATCTACATTGGCCCAATTTGGTTTTGGAGTCGTTGTGATGAAACCATAAGTGTTTGAATTTGGATCGATATCAATTGGTCCAAATGATCCAATCGCAAGCCCAACTAGATCCTCAAATTTTGAGAAAAATTCAATACACTTATCAATCGTCTCAATTGGCTTGGTTGTTGGAAATTGTACTTTTTCCACAACATTATAGTTTTCATCACCAACTGCACAAACAAATTTTGTACCGCCAGCTTCCAAACTTCCATATAATTTTGTCATGTTGGCTCCTTTTTTATTATGAAAAATATCCTGTATTTATTATAGCATATTTTGTAGTCAATCTTTTTCTCTTCTCTAAAGAAAAAACACACTTTTTTTGAGAAATAAAATTCAAGGACTGGAGATGATAGACCAGTCCTTGAGAACTTATTTTTCGATTAAGCTTTGACTTCGATGATCGCATCACCCTTCGCAACAGATCCAGTTGCAACAGGTGTGACAGAAGCAAAGTCAGCTGTGTTAGTGACGATCACCATAGTTGTGTCTTCAAGACCAGCTGCGGCAATTTTCGCTGCATCAAATGTACCAAGGACTTCACCAGCTTTGACTTTATCGCCTTGAGCTACTTTTTGATCAAATCCTTCACCATTCATTGATACTGTATCAATCCCAACGTGGATCAAGATTTCAGCACCATTAGCTGTTTTCAAACCGTAAGCATGTCCAGTCGCAAAAGCAATAGTTACTTCCGCATCTGCTGGTGCATAGACAACGCCTTCAGTTGGTTTGATAGCAATCCCTTGTCCCATCGCTCCACTTGAGAAGACAGGATCATTCACATCAGACAAAGCAACAGCTTGACCAACGATCGGAGAGATAATGGTTTCGTCTTGAAGAGATGCTGGAAGAGCTCCAGTTGTTTCTTCTTCAATAATAGCTTCTGCTTCTTTGTCCTCTGCAGGAACTGATGAAGCTTCATCTTCATAACCAAACATATAAGTCAAACCGAAACTTAGGGCAGTTGTAAATACAACCATAAATACATATTTCAATAATTGACCGTTTAGATAGAGAAGCGTTCCTGGAATAATTGTAATACCAAATCCTGTACCAGCAAGATTTAACATAGATGCAATCCAACCACCTACTGCACCTGCTCCCAAAGCAATAACGAATGGTTTCACATAACGCAAGTTTACACCAAAGATTGCAGGCTCAGTAATACCTAACAAGGCAGAGATAGTTGCAGGAAATGCTAGAGCTTTCACTTTTTGAGATTTAGATTTCACTGCCACTGCTAAAGTAGCTCCAGCTTGTGCAGTCATAGCCGCTGTAATAATTGCATTAAATGGATCTTTTTTATCTGCAGTAATTAATTGTGATTCAAGAAGATTAAAGATATGATGGACGCCGGTAACGACAATCAACTGATGAACGCCACCAATAAGAAGACCTGCAAGACCAAATGGTAAATTCAAAATAAACTTAGTTACATTTAGTACATATTCTTCGATACTGTGGAAGAATGGACCAATAATAAACAAAGCGAGGAATGACATGATTGTCAATGTGAATAATGGAACCAATAACAAATCTAAGACATCTGGAATTTTCTTATGGAGCCACTTTTCAAGTTTCGCACCAATTAGACCAACGAAGAAAGCGGGAAGAACTGAGTTCTGGAATCCAACCACATGATGGAAGATACCAAAGTATGTTGCTGCTTTAGAAGGATCTTCCGCTACAACCCACGCATTTGGAAGTGTCGGACTAACCATCATCAAACCAATTACAATCCCAAGAACAGGATTTCCTCCGAATACTCGGAATGCAGACCATGAAATCAAGGCTGGGAAGAAGGCAAACGCGGTATCAGTTAAAATTGTTGAATAGGTATAAAAATCAGTAGATTTAAATGCATCTGCTGTTGTGCCAAACAAAGCCAAAACCTGGTCTTGAGCAATGGCACCACGAATCCCCATAAACAATCCAGTCGCAACAATTGCTGGTAGAATTGGAACAAAAACGTCTCCAAAGGTACGGATCGCGCGTTGGAACCAGTTTCCTTGTTTAGCGGCTTCTGCTTTCATTTCATCTTTTGATGATGTTGGTAAGCCAAGAGCTACTACTTCATCATAGATCTTGTTTACAGTACCAGTACCAAAGATGATTTGGTATTGACCTGAGTTAAAGAAAGCACCTTGTACTTTTTCAATGTTCTCAACAACATCTTTGTTGATTTTTGATTCATCTTTTACCATCACGCGAAGACGAGTCGCACAGTGAGCAAC
>CABKMC010000126.1 GCA_902373455.1 uncultured Streptococcus sp. | reverse complement strand
AAGAAGCTCGTTGGCAGGATCACCAAGGCAAGCAGGAGCTGCCAATGAAAATGAATGGTGATTTCTGGCAGGATCCCCTTCTCATTGCGGAAGTCGTAAAAATGTCCCATCATAAGAAAAGAAGCAAAATAGCCAAGAAGCGCTCCAGCTCCAAAACTAAGTCCAAAGGCCCAAAATCGTTTAGCCAACTGGCCATTGCTGTATCCCAAAGCCTTTAATATCCCTAATTGTTCCTTGTGGTCATCGACAAATTGTTTGATATAAAAACACATGAGAAGGATCGACGTCAAGGACAAGACGACCCCACTGACCATGGCCACCATCCAGGAAAGCGATACCTGGGCATCATAGTAGGTCTGAATCATGGGATTGGTTTTAGAAATCTCCAACTGCTCGATATCCAGGTAAAAATTCAAGAAGAGATTGGCCACAAAGACCGCACAGGCCCCAATGATACTGACGACAACTAATTTTCGAATATCTTTTACTGAAAACATGGCTTACCATCCAATCTCATAAGCAGTCTGAGGTTGATCATTGGTCACAACTTCGGTAATCTTGCCACTATTGACACGAATGATGGTTCTAGCCATATCTGCAATATTTTGGTTGTGCGTCACCATGATTAAAGTGAAGCCCAGTTTTTCCTTCAGTTTCCAGATATAGTCGAGAATCTTGCGTCCTGTTTCTTCATCGAGGGCTCCCGTCGGCTCATCTAAGAAAAGAATCTCTGGCTTTTTGGCCAAGGCCCGAGCAATGGAGACTCTCTGCTGTTCCCCACCAGACAATTCACTCGGATATTTGTCCAGCTTATCGCCAAGTCCCAAATCCTCGATGATCTGCAAAAAATCATGATTGTCTGCCAGGTCAGCTCCCATCTTTACATTTTGTCTGACCGTTAGATTCGGCAATAGATAATACTGCTGGAAAATAAAGGCAATCTTCTCACGTCTAAAGGCTGTCAATTGAGCATCCGTGAGTTGTGATAAATCTTGTCCTTGAATGAGGATATGCCCCTCGTCCACCTTTTCTAATCCTGACAGCACATTTAAGAGAGTTGATTTCACAGATCCAGAAGGACCGAGGATAACCACATCATCCTGGTCTTGAATCTGCAAATCAATCCCTTTTAAAACCTTAGTTTGGCCGTAACTTTTGTGCACATTTTCTAGTTGAATCATTTCTTTCCTACCATTTCTTTGATGAGAGATTGACAAACCTCTGTCAGTAATCCAATCACTTCTTCCATGCCGAACTGGTAAATACCAGAAGCAACCATAGAGGCCATCCCGTGTGAGTAGATAAATAGATGCTGGTACAAGCGACTAGCTTCCTCTACAGTCAAAGGATAGTCTGCAACAATCGAATCCAGAACCAATTGGTAACTATGATCCTTCATGGGAAGAAAATCTTGAAAGCGACGAATCGGATCTTTGCTAGGATTTTGGAAAAGCAATTGAAAGAGTTGGGGCTCTTTTGAGGCGAAAAGGATATAAGCAACCCCGACAGATCGAAAAGGTTTCTCATCTTCTAAGGCCTTGCGAATATACTCCACCACCACCATCTCCGCAGCACCAATAACCTCTGCTTGTAACTCAGACATATTGGCAAATTGCCCAAAAATGACTCTCGGTGTAGCTCCCAGTTTCTCCGCTAATGCTCTAGCCGTCAAACTAGCCATTCCCTCTTCTCTCACCAATTGTAAAGCTGTCCCAATGATAGCCTCTTTACTAAATTTAACCTTGGGTGGCATTAGACTCCTTTCGCGCAACATCCGTTGCGCAACACTTGTTGCATAAAGAATACCATAAAAAAGAAAGACTTGTCAAGAAAAATCTGAAAACTACCAAACAAAAAACCAGACCACCGATAAGAGTGGAATCTGGTTTGATAACAAGATTCTAAGGCAAATCATTTCCTGCAGCCAAGTAGATTTGGTACCATTCCTTGCGCGTTAGGGTGACTGTTGCTGCTTTCCCTGCTTCAAGGACATGCTGGGGCTTGGTCGTTCCGATGACGGCCTGCATCTTTCCTGGATAGCGAAGGACCCAGGCAAGGGCGATAGCTGTCGGTGTGACCTGGTATTTTTTCGCCAAGTCAGTAAGGACGTGATTGAGGGCTGCAAACTCTTCCTTGCCGACAAAATTCCCCTTGAAATAACCATGCTGGAGGACAGACCAGGCCTGAATCACCGTATCAGTTAAGCGACAATACTCAAAGACACTGCCATCTCGCACGGCTGCTTTTGGCCCTTCCATGTTGACATGAAAACCAGCTTCAAAGCTCGGTGTAAAGGCGGCACTCAACTGCAACTGGTTGACCTTGAGAGGTTGTTTGACAGCCGTTTTAAGCAATTCCATCATCATGGGATTTTGATTGGACACCCCAAAATGACGAACCTTGCCCGCTTGCTCCAAGTGATCAAAAGCTTCCGCTACTTCTTCCGGTTCCATGAGGGCATCCGGTCGGTGAAGGAGGAGACTATCCAAGCGCTCGATCTGCAGACGCTCGAGGATACCATCAACGGAATCCAAAATATAGTCCTTGGAAAAGTCAAAATAGGTAAAGCCGTCTTTGCGAATCCCACACTTGGACTGAATCCACATCTGGTCCCGAAGATCCGGACGGCGCTTGAGAACCTTCCCCAGCAGGACCTCACACTGGCCATCGCCATAGATATCTGCCAGGTCAAAGGTGTTGATCCCAATCGACAAGGCTGCCTCCACCAAGGCCTCCACCTCATCTTCACTCATCTGACTGATCCGCATCATCCCAAGGACAATCGTGGACAGACGCTCATTTTCAGTAAACTCAATATAGTTCATGTCCGCCTCCTTTTCTGTAGTTCTATTGTAGTGAAAAGGCTTGCAAAAGTCAATCTGAAATCAAAAAGCCCTCAGAAACAACTGAAGGCTTACAGATTGAAATAGAATGCCTCATTCGTCGTCATCCAACTCCACTTCTCCATGGATTCGGATGTATTCTTCATTTCTGCGGTCATCTTCTGCCCAAACTGGGTCTCTCACATCATCCATAAATGGAATTTCCTCCAGACTCAGCTCATTAGCCTGTTCATAACTCATCGATAGGATATCTTCATGCCGATTTTTAAATTCCTCCACACTTAACCAGCTCTCTTTGTCATCTTCGCTGATTTGACCCTCAATGGCAGTCGCAATTTCTATCGCCATAATATAGAAAGCACGTTTATCAACGGTTAGGAGTTCAAGGTGCTTAGTAGCGATTCTTAAACATTCACCTTTCTCACGAAAGTCCGACATCATAGCATCTTCGTAGTCTAGCTCTATATCTTCATATTTATGGGATAAAAAATCATATTTTATCCCTTCCTTAATCTGAACATTACTCCATCTATTATCATGCATCCACTTATTTAATTTTAAGTGGATAGAAAGTTTCTCGATTGGTAAATCTAGATACCCTGCATACGACAAGTCAGGTTCTATTCCATCTTTTTCCCCAAACCACATTCTCTTTGCTAGTTCTAAATAATCAAACGGAATTTCTTTTGTATAGTCACCTTTAATATAAATTCTCAATCTTCTTCCTCGTCGTCATAAACACGTTCACCATGGATTTTGATGTATTCCTCACGAAGTCGTTCTTCTTCATCCCACAAAGGATCCTCTACAAGTTTCAAACTTTTCAGTTCCTCCACGCTGATATCAGTTGCTTGATCGTAACTTAGTGATAAGACATCCTTGTGCAACTCCTTAAAAGTCTCTACATTCATCCAGGTCTGCTTATCATCCTCACTGATCTGTCCATCAATAGCAGAAGCTACCTCGACTGCCATGATATACATAGCACGTTTATCAACCGTTAAAATATCCGCATGAGAGGTTGCGATACGT
>CABKMC010000125.1 GCA_902373455.1 uncultured Streptococcus sp. | reverse complement strand
ATGGCTGTCCTTCTGAGAAATATCTGCCCCAAGTTCCAACATTTTCTCAAAAACCTTGAAAGACTTGTCAGCTTTTTCCTTAGACGAATACATCTCATATTGGCCATTCCAACGTTTGATCATACGCCTGCAGTCAAATACAGCTCGTCCACCCGCTGTTTGGAGGACTGGTTGACAAAATGGATTCAGCTCTGTCGGCTCTTCAATAAAGTTAAGATCTGCTCCTCTATCAATGAGTAAGTCTGCAATATCTAAATGTCCCGATTTGATAGCGACTTGAAGGAGCGACTGCCCCTGATCTCTTTTAGGTTTGTCACCCGAAACAGCATTAACTTCTTCAGGCTTTTTATCCAATATCTGACGGACTCCCTCTATATCTCCTCTTCGCAACAACTGAAAGGTTTTTTGCATGGTCTTTCCCCCTCTCATTATAGATAAAAATAACACTATGTTGATACTTTGGTCCTAACTCTAGCATCTTCGTTAAACTGATTATACCATTTTATGGACTCTACATTGAAGTCCTAAAGGGTAAGGATGACGGACTCCCACAGAAAGAAGTACAACTCTATTTTTAAGATTTTCGTATAGCCACTAGCCAAGAGGCTAGAAGGATTTCAAAAATGACCAGAAGGATAATCTGAGGAAGAGAACTTTGAACCAGCATAAGGACAGCCAGACTATCAATTAGCATATGAGCGAGGATACAAGGGACAGCTCCTTTGGAATACTCCTTGAGCGCTCCAAATAGGAAGGTATTCCCTAAAATCATCAGGTAAAAGATGAAATAGTTGGACGAACCTGCTGTAATCCAAGGGAGTTGATAGATAGGAATATGCCAGAGGAACCAGACAAGGGAAAGAACCATCATTTTAGGTATAAAGTGCTTACTAAAGGAAAGATGATCTTGTAAAAACCAACGCCAACCGACTTCTTCTAGACCGCCATATAATAAGGTCCAGGGGAAATAAAGGAAGAAGGCCAAGAGGGAGTTCCCAGTAAAGCGAACATTCATGAGCAGGATGGAGATCCCATAATAGATGACAGGGATGAAGAAAGCTAGGGTCCAGGATAGGGAACTTTCTTTTTGAAGAAAGACCTTCTTGAAAAATTCTCCCAAGGAGTTGACTTCACCCAACACAAGAGAAAAGACAGCAGCCACAATCATGGGAATCAAGTTCATTAGGATAAACAGTAGTGAGGCCCCCATACTACTCCTATCTGGGAAACACCAAAGGATCACTTGCCCTACTAGAAATGTAGCAAGGAGGGCAGTCAATCCATACCAACTAGCGGCTGATTGTTTTGAAATAAATTTGCTCATTTTTCTTCCTTTACAGTTACATACTTCTTTCTTGCAATCATGATTGCTAAACTAATAATAAGAATTTTACTGACGATAGATAGCCATACCTCTTCATTTACTAGAATCTGAGACAAGGAATTGATACAGGCATGGGTCATGACACAGATCCATAAATTTTGCGTTTTATGATACAAAGCCGATAAGATAAAGCAGTTAATTAGCAGACCTACTAGAAACGGAAACAACTGAATGACAGCTAAAGAACCATCGATATAAAAGTATAGTAGATGCCAACTAGACCAGGCTAAAAAGGTGATCACAGTAGCTGAAAGATAAGGGATTTTTTCCTGCAAAGTTGGTTGAAAGAAATAACGCCAGCCAATTTCTTCAACTCCACCAAAAAGAAGAGCCTTGAAAAAAAGCACTACTGGCAAGACCAACGATTGAGTGGTGATCTTACCACCTAAGATAAATGGGAAAAAGTCGAACAGCAAGAAAATGAGCACTAAACAATAATTTGCTAAACTGTCTTTGACTTGAAAAAAATCTTTTAGAACTTGTTTGAAACTAGATTGATGGTAACTAATGCTTGCAAGACTGCCCCACAAAGCTGATGACAAGCCACCTACAATAATAGCGATGATCCCAAATGGTGATGTAAAATCAACCTTGACTCCTCCTGCTCTTAAAAAACAAACCAGAAGGCTGACTCCTAATACTTGACCAAAGGTCCCTATCAAATACATGGATAGGGCTTGCTTTCTATTCATTCGCGATTCCTTTTTCTTTCGATTAATTACCAGTGCTATCTACCTTAAACCCATACCTGCCAGCATTTCGTTTGAGCTTCTCAACCAGAGCTTCATTCCGCTTGCTTTTTCCAAAAAAAAGAAGGGAATGGTCTTTCCATTTCTGAGTTCGATATAGAAAGCATAGCGAGCCCCACCACCAGATCGTCCACGAAAAATTGCATAGGTGATTTGCTTGATCTCTTTCAGTGGGATCATTCGCCGACTGAAACATAGTGCGGCATGGATATAGAAGATTCCATAGCTAATATGGAAAGGGGCAAAGAAGGGACCTCCACTACGTTTCACAATTGCCCTTCTTCTCAGGAAAAGGAGAACAGTGAAAACGAGCAAGAAAATGAGCACATATAGAATCGGAGCATAGTCCATTATCTTTCTAAATTCTAACACGCTGTCTTTCATCATCTACTTCATCTCAACCCATTTTTCATTATCCATGATAAAGGGCTTAGCTAGACCTTCGCCTGTGTAGTCTTGGTACTTGGTCTCCAAGTATTTGTAGACATCTTCCTTGGTCGCAAACTTGATGGCTTGATAGGGTTCTTCAAAGGTCAGCTTTTCGACAAAGAGATAACCGTCCTTTGCAGGAACTAAAACGCCGACATGGCCGACAAAAAGAGTATTTCCATCCAGGTTATCATGAACAATAACAGAAAGCATGCGCGCATTTTCATTGAACTTGAAGTGAGAAAAATACTCTTCCATCTTCTTAGCATGGACCTTGACATCCGTTGTAGCTTCTGTCGGAACCCGTGAATACAGAATGTTAAAGGCTTCCTTGTCTGCCTCATCGAAGACCTTGCCTTTGTCAATGGCATCATTGTCCACGAACAAGAGTTCACTATCCGCTTTCATCTTAGGGATCTCGATGCGGTTCTTCAGCAAGGTATAACTATTGATCCGGCAGTTGGTCCCGACGAAATCGCCCTTCTGCTTGGTCCACAAGTCACTGATCTTCTCGACATTGTAGTCTGTTTTCTTGAAGGTGTTGAAGTTACCCGTCAAGCCGACCGAGCCAACAATACTATCGTAGTCCGTTACTAGACCCAGAAACTTGTCTACACTGTCCTTATCCAAATAAGCAGACAAAAGAGTCCGCACTTCTTCGACACTCGCCTTGCTGTTGAGGTTGCTGTAGCTTCCCTTGTAGTGTTCCTTATCTGAACTGGCCTTTTGGACCGTGGATTTTTCCTGCTTTTCCTTGGATTGCTTTTGGCTGGTCCCACAAGCCGCTAAAGCAAAGATCGCCAAGGCACAGCTAGTAAGGAGCATGATTTTTTTAGATGGTTTCATAGATTAGTTCCTTTTCTCTATACTAAGATGTTTTGTAACATGATACATTTCTTTTTCCTATCGAATCTCCTTATCCTATATTATAGTTTAAAACTGACTTAGCTCCAACTATTTTTCACGAAATGAGAAAACTTTATATGTAGCAAAAAAGAGCTGGCAGACTATCCAGCTCTTCAATGTGTTACAAAAATCAAAATTAAAACTATTGTTTAATTCGACCAATCTATTTTTGCATGTTCTATTGCGTACTCGGCTTCCTCTTGAGTAAATTTTCTATATTCAACAAGTTTTTTTAATAACCTTTCTTTCGAAATGTTGCCACCGTTTGCAGAAGATTCTGCTTCTTTCACAGCTTCCTCTTTCCAATCGAAATTAACATGTTCTATGGCATAATCAGCCTCTTCTTGAGTAAATTTATCAACATTTATAAGTTGCTCAACTAATTTTTCTTTCGAAAAATGAAACTCTTGATAT
>CABKMC010000124.1 GCA_902373455.1 uncultured Streptococcus sp. | reverse complement strand
TCGTGGCTCTAACTGCAAACGATTTTCTCGCTTTCTTCCCAATTTTTACAGAAACTTTCTGAGGTTCTACGGTTGCTGTCAAACCAGCTGGAAGATCTTCCACAATCAACGGCACTTCAACGGTACCTTCCTTTGCCTTACGAATATCCGCTACCACGCGAAACTTCCGAGTTCCCGGCTGCATTTCGCTTGCTAGAGCGACCCGGTTTGAACCCTTTAGAAAGACCGTTACCTCCGATGTTAACCCACTGACAAAGTATGTCTTGTCATTGTACTTGGCATCAATTGGAATATTGGTCAAGGTATTGGTGTAGGTCTCTGAACTCACTTGTCTAGCGCTGCTATTATTTTGAAAATTAAAGGATGACGCATTGATAAACAAGATAAAGGACAATAAGAAGGAGGCGAAAACATAAAGAAATTCTTTTTTCGATCTCATTTTGTTACCCTCCCAAAAAGACGCTCTTTCCAACTAATCGTTTTATTCTCTTCAGGAACCAAGAAGGCTCTCAATTCTGCCTCGAACTCTTCTAAGGTTAAATCGTGTCGGAAAGTTCCATTATAGGTCACAGAGATCCCGCCCGTTTCTTCTGATACCACAAAGGTAAAGGCATCGGAAACTTCAGATAAACCAATGGCTGCGCGGTGACGCGTTCCGAACTCTTTTGAAATTCCAGTGTTTTCGGTCAAGGGCAGGTAGGCACAAGAAACAGCGATTTTATCATTGCGAACAATGACCGCTCCATCGTGCAGAGGAGTATTTGGAATGAAGATATTAATCAGCAATTCTCCTGAAATATCTGCATCTAGAGGAATCCCTGTGGAAATATATTCCTGAAGGGTTCTAGCTCCTTGAATAGCTACCAAGGCACCAATCTTACGTGGGCTCATATAAGCTACTGCCTTAACGTAGGCCTGCACCATCTTCTCTTCCTGACTGACTTCACTCGTCGTAAAGAATTCTGTCGCCCGACCCAGACGCTCTAAACCAATCCGAATCTCAGGGGAGAAAATCACAACCAGGGCGATAACCCCATAAGTAATCACTTGATTGATCAGCCATGAAATAGTCGTGAGCCCTAAGAAATTGGCTAAAAACTGCACCAAGAAAAAGATAATAACTCCACGAACCAAAATCATGATCTTAGTCCCTACGATGGCCTTGATCAAAAAATACAACAACCAAGCCACCAGGGCAATATCAATGATATTGATAATAATACTCCACCAATTCGGGAACAAACTGGTCCAAAATTGTGGATTTGTAAACTGTTGAATATTCATATTCTCATACCTACCACTTCTCTAAAAGACATCATCCTATTATAACACGTTTCAACAGATTTTTCTGTAACCTTCTGACGCTTTTTATGATAAAATATGATTTATGAAGATAAATACAACCTTGGGCCTTCTGGCAGGAAAGCTTTCCGGCTCTATTCTAGAAAAAATGGGGCGGGGATCAACCCTACCAGGTAAAGTAGCCCTCAAATTTGATAAAGATATTCTCAGTCAACTGGCCAAAAACTATGAGATTGTTGTGATTACAGGGACAAATGGGAAAACCCTGACCACTGCGCTGACCGTAGGTATTCTCCAAGAAGCTTTCGGACCGATTTTAACCAATCCAAGCGGGGCCAATATGATCTCTGGGATTACAACGACCTTCTTACGGGCTAAGCGTTCGAAATCAAATCGACCGATCGCGGTACTTGAAATTGACGAGGCCAGCCTCTCTCGGATTTGTGATTATATCCAGCCCAGCCTTTTTGTGGTCACCAATATTTTCCGGGATCAGATGGACCGCTATGGAGAGATCTATACGACCTACCAAATGATTTTGGATGCCATTCACAAGGTCCCAACTGCAACAGTCTTGTTAAATGGAGATAGTCCGCTATTTAATAGTCAGACCTTATCCAATCCGATCCAATATTATGGATTTGATACAGAAAAATCAGAGCCACAACTAGCCCATTACAATACGGAAGGAATCCTGTGCCCGCATTGCCACAACATCCTCAAGTACAAGCTCAATACCTATGCTAACCTGGGAGATTATATCTGTGAACACTGTGGTTTCCACCGGCCCCCTCTGACCTATGCCGTATCGGACCTCATCTCTTTAACCCATCGATCTTCCAACTTCCGGATCCAAGGGCAAGATTACCACATCAATATCGGTGGTCTCTACAACATCTACAATGCCTTAGCAGCTGTCTCTGTTGCTGGATTCTTTGGAGTACAACCTGAAGTCATCAAGCAAGGATTTGATCGCAGTCGCGCTGTCTTTGGTCGCCAGGAAACCTTTAAAATTGGGGATAAGGAATGTACCCTAGTCCTGATTAAAAATCCGGTTGGTGCGACCCAAGCCATTGAAATGATCAAACTAGCCCCTTATCCCTTTAGCTTGTCGGTTCTCCTCAATGCCAATTATGCAGATGGGATTGATACCAGCTGGATTTGGGATGCTGACTTCGAGCAAATCACCCAGATGGACATCCCAGAGATCAACGCTGGCGGAGTGCGCCACTCTGAGATTGCTCGGCGACTTCGGGTCACTGGCTATCCTGCAGAAAAGATCACAGAAATGGCTGCATTAAAAGAGGTCTTCCAACGGATCCAGCAACAGGAAACCCCTCACGCTTACATTTTAGCTACCTATACAGCCATGCTAGAATTCCGTGAACTCTTGGCCCAAGAACACCTGATTGAAAAGGAGATGCACTAATGACATATACTTCCCTAGAATCTTCTGATCAGACACAGTATCCCTACAGCCTGCGCATTGCCCATCTCTATGGCAACTTAATGAATACTTATGGGGACAATGGGAATATCCTCATGCTCAAGTACGTTGCGGAAAAGCTTGGAGCCCATGTCACTGTTGATATCGTCTCTCTCAAAGATCGGTTCGACCCTGATGCCTACGATATCGCCTTTTTCGGCGGCGGGCAAGACTACGAGCAGACCATTGTATCCGAGGATCTACCAGATAAAAAAGAAGACCTCGAACGCTTCATTCAGGACGATGGCGTGGTCCTGGCTATCTGTGGTGGCTTTCAGCTTTTAGGCCAATACTACATTGAAGCTTCTGGCAAACGTATTGAAGGACTCGGCATTATGGGCCACTATACGCTCAACCAAGTCAACAACCGCTATATCGGTGATATCAAAATCCATAACGAAGAATTTAACGAAACCTATTATGGTTTTGAAAACCACCAAGGTCGGACCTTCTTGGCAGAGGATGAAAAACCGCTGGGCAAGGTCGTGTACGGAAATGGGAACAATAAAGAAGATGGTTGCGAAGGGGTACATTACAAAAACGTCTTTGGCAGCTACTTCCACGGTCCTATCTTGTCCCGAAATGCCAATTTGGCCTATCGCCTAGTGAGCACTGCCTTAAAAAATAAATATGGCAAGGACCTTTCCCTACCGGCTTATGAGGAGATTCTAAGCCTAGAGCAGCCGGAAGAATACGCTGATGTGAAAAGCAAGGCACCGACTGAACAATAAGGAGATAATGATGAACAAAAATAATCTACACTACATTGCTTTATTACTTTTAATTTTATTGATTGCTGGTATTTCCCTTGCAAACATGCAACCAGTAACTGTGAATTTCCTCTTGGTCCAATTTAAATTGCCCTTGATCATTCTGATCTTGCTCTGTGTCCTCTTGGGTGCATTTGTCATGACCTTGGTTAATTTTTCAAAGGGCTTCTCCCTAAAAAAAGAACTCAAGAGCACTCAAAAACAACTGGAGGAAGAAAAGAAAGAAGTAAAAATAGAAGAAAAAGATAACAACTAAAAAAGCACCGATCGGTGCTTTTTTTATGCTGATTTACTTTCTTTTGCTTGCAGTTGTTTGGCGACTACTT
>CABKMC010000123.1 GCA_902373455.1 uncultured Streptococcus sp. | reverse complement strand
CTCCAAGATGTTGCCAACCTTGTCCGTTGGTAGTGAACATAACAAATTCACCAGGGTTGGCAGACTCACCATCAGCCATTACAATAGCCGGTTTAACAACTTTACCACGGAAGGTGGCAGAAATTTCAAATTGCACACCAATATTTCCACCATTTATCGCTGAAGCAATGGTTGTCTTCTTGGCTTTGGTATCAATTCCTTCATGTTTAACTTCGGTATAACCATTTTGAGGCTCTGCGGTAATCATGGCCTCATCACCGTTATTGAAATGTAACTTAGAAGTAGGTGAACTTGAATTATTGACAAAACCGTTTCGAGCATTTGGATCATAGGTTGCTTTTTCTGCGTCAGTAGCTCCTTGGCTTTCTAGTCGCTTCTTATAGATTTCAGTTGCTTGGAAGGGTTTCAAAGACTTAACTTTGATGGTCACCACATATCCAGGCATGATTTCCTTAGTATAGGTAGCTCCAACTTGAAGAGCCATTTTCTCTTGTAAGTTTTCAGTTGGTTTAGTTTCGGCGGCAGGTACTAATGTCGTAGTGGTTCCTGTCCAGTTGGCTACATCTCCAAAGTCCAACCATGTAATCTGGCTAGTCAAAGATTTTGCGTCAAGGTCTGTTGTATATCCTGGTTTTTCAACCTTTGGAGTTGATGTTGCGTCTACAACGTCATCCCCAATCAAACTTGGACCATTTGCGTCACCGAGAGCACGACGAGTACGACGGCGAGAAGTGTTGGCTGTCTCTTCCGTTGCTACTGTATTGTTTGCTGTTACACCTTGTCCAGCTGAAAGAGTTGGTGTTTCTTTTTTATCTGCACTTGTTGCAGCTGCTTCTACTGCCTTGTTTGCTGGCGTAGTTGCTTCTAATTTTGGTGTTGCAGCAGTTGATGTTTCCGGTGCAGTTGAGGCTGCAGACGCTGCTGTGCTTGTGCTACTTGCTTCACTAGTTGAAGCAGGTGCTGTTGATGTTGCTGCAGCAGTTGAAGTCTCTGGTGCAGTGATTGCTGCGTTTGCATCATAAGTCGATGTCGTTGCAACTGTTGATGTTGCTGAAGTTGCTGTAGCTGTTGACGCTTCAGGCGCTTCTGACGCTGTTGCAACTGCTGCTACACTTTCACTTGTCGTATTTGTATTTTCTTCTGCGGCTGCACTTGCTGCTGTCCCAACCATAACAAGTGTTCCCAATAGTACTGAGCAAACACCCACATTCAGTTTACGAATTGAGAATCTGCTAATACGATCATTAAATAAGTCTTTCCCCATCTAATGGACCTCCATATTTATCTATAAATTAACATTCTTTTTAAAATTGTTTAGTTTTTACAAACCTTATCTATTTTAACAAAAACCGAACGATTTTCAAAACATTTTGACTCAAAAATGAGTAAAAATTTTTAGCTAAAATTGTTTTAATTCTAAAAGAATTTTACCAATTGATCAAGGCATCAAAAAACCTTGATTTATTACTAAATGGCAAGATCGAACTTCAATTGTGGCTTCACTGGATCGTAATCGACCAGTTCAAAATCTTCTGGTTTGATGTCAAAGAAATTGGTTCCATCTGGTACATTCAAAACCAGGTGTGGCTGACAATCTGAAGGCTCCCGACGAATTAACTCTTCAGCCTGTTCAAATTGATTATCATAAATATGAAGATTATTAATGAAGTAAAAGAACTTTCCGACCTTCCAGCCAAAGTGCTTGGCAATCATCATCTGAAGAGCTACATATTGCATGGCATTGATATGGTGGGCTACCAACATATCATTTGAACGCTGGGTCAGGGTCGCATCTAGATAAATCTCTCCATCTATCCGACGCACGTCAAACATGGTCTGAAAAGCACATGGCAAGAGTCCGTCGGTCTCCTCAAAGGCATCATAATCCCAGAGCGAGATGATGTTGCGGCGATTCCAAGGATTGGCTTCTAATTGTTTGAGGATTTTTTTGGTAATGTCATGCTTTTTGACAACAGCACCATAGCGCTGACCGATGGTACGACTATCCCCTACTTCCCAGTCATTCCAGTAGTGGACATTGTATTTATCTTCTAACAGGTCTAAGCTATTCGACTGATCCTGGTAGATCCAGAGCATCTCTTTGATAGCTGATTTAATGGCGATGGGACGAAGGGTTGTAATAGGAAACTCCCCTTTTGCAAGATCAAACTCCATAAAGGCACCCGTGATGTATTTGGAGTTGGCCGTTCTGCCATCCTTGTATTTAGGTCGGGCCTGTTCAGACCAAACACCTTCTTCCATGATTTTCCGAATATACTCTTTAAAAATCGTATCTGCTTTTGTCATATCTCCTCCTTTAATCTACTATTGCCTTCATTATATCACAGGATAAAGAAAAAAGGAGAGGGAAATCTCCTTTTAATCTTATTGTAATACTAGAGATGCGGCACCGATGACACCCGCATCATTTCCCAAAGTAGCAAGCGCCAATTGAGTAGATTCACGTACTTGTGGGAATGAGTTTTCTTCAAAGACCTTGCGCACACCATCCAAGAGGAAGTCTCCAGCAGCGGAAACCCCACCACCGATAACGATCTTAGATGGGTTCAAGGTTGAACCGATGTTGGCAGCAGCAAGTCCAAGGTAACGTGAGAAGTTCTTGTAGACGATCAAAGCAAGAGCATCGCCTTCTTTTGCCAGGTCAAAGACCGTTTTAGCCGTTACTTCTTCTCCGTTGTCAATCAAGACTTTCAATTGAGAGTCCCCTTCGTACTCATCGGAATAACGACGAGTCAAATTGACGATACCAGTTGCTGAGGCAACCGTTTCAAGACAGCCTTTTTTACCACAGGTACATTGGATTGGATCATCAAAGTCAACAGTGATGTGACCAAGCTCACCAGCAGCTCCACGCACACCGTGCAAGAGACGACCTTCAGCGACGATACCACCGCCAACACCTGTACCAAGTGTCATGAAGACAACATCTGGTTGGTTTTCACCAGCCCCTTTCCAACGTTCACCCAAAGCAGCAACGTTGGCATCGTTATCAATGAAGAATGGAATATGAAGGGCACTTTCGATCTTTTCTTTAACTGGTTGAAGGGTCTTCCAGTTCAAGTTGTAGGCCCCGATAACTGTACCTTTTTCACGGTCAACAACACCAGGCGATCCCATTCCGATTCCTTGGAATTCAGAAGCATCAAGCCCAAGCATTTTCAAACGATGAGCGATCGATTCGATCATATCCTCTACAATATGACTTCCTTCATCCAAAATATTTGTTTTAATAGACCATTTTTCTTGAACCTCACCATCTAAAGTGAGGATAGCAAACTTGATGGAAGTTCCTCCAAGGTCAATACCGATAATTTTTTTAGACATCTGTAACTCCTTTCAAACTTGTAAACACTTACAGTTCTATTATATCAGACTTTTAGATAAATGCAAAGGTTTGCACGTAACTTTTCTTAACTTTTTAGCAAGAGGCTAAAGGATTGAAGTCCTAGAAGCAGGAAAATCAAACCAATAATATTCAGGAGAATGACACTGATTGATAATGGACTGACAATTAAGAACAAGCCAATAAAGAGCTGCACCAAGGCAAAGAAAATATAGCGCTTGGAAAGCTCTAAAATCTTCTTGGAATAGAAGTTAGCTTTTCGGAAATTTAAAACGGAGCGATAGATCAGCCAAATCCCTAAGGTAACTGGGAAGACAATCGGCAAGGTCTTGTAGCCATATAGTAGCAAGTAAACCGCGAACACCAAGGCGACCATACTGTGAAAAAGCTGTTGCTGCTTGATAATACCTGACTGACGCAATCGGTAATAGCGTGAAAAACGTGAAAAAGAGATTAAAAAGAAGCCACAGGAGATCAACCAGCTAAAAGAGCCGATGTGCTCAATGGGATTGATAAACAAG
>CABKMC010000122.1 GCA_902373455.1 uncultured Streptococcus sp. | reverse complement strand
AATCTATGCTGCGATGGAAGCTATTGAAAATTCAGGCTTGAATATGGAAGAAGAAGACCGTGATCGAGTAGGCGTGATTGTATCATCTGGTATCGGTGGTTTGCAAGAATTGGAAGATCAAATTATCCGGATGCATGAACGTGGGATGAAGAGAATCCAACCAATGTTTATTCCAAAAGCTCTTTCAAACATGGGTGCTGGAAACATCGCACTTAAGATTGGGGCTCAAGGGGTATGTAAATCCGTAACAACAGCTTGTGCTTCTGCTAATGATGCCATTGGTGAAGCTTTCCGTGAAATTAAATTTGGTATGCATGATGTTGTTTTGGCAGGTGGTGCTGAAGCTTCGATTACTAAGATTGGTATCGGTGGTTTTAATGCCCTTACGGCCCTTTCAACAACGGAAGATCCAGAACGTTCATCTATCCCATTTGACAAAGACCGTAATGGTTTTGTGATGGGTGAAGGTGCAGGGGTTCTTGTCATCGAAAGCTTGGAACATGCCCAAAAACGTGGTGCTAATATTTTAGCTGAAATTGTTGGTTACGGTTCGAACTGTGATGCCTACCATATGACAACACCGACACCAGATGGTTCAGGTGCTGCTAAAGCGATTAAATTAGCGATCAATGAAGCGGGTATCAAGCCTGAAGATGTCGATTATGTCAATGCGCATGGTACATCTACACCTGCTAATGAGAAAGGTGAAAGCGGAGCTATTGTTTCTGTACTTGGTAAAGAAGTTCCTGTATCATCTACTAAATCATTTACAGGACACTTGTTAGGTGCTGCTGGTGCGGTTGAAGCGATTGCTACCATCGAAGCGATTCGTCACAGCTTTGTACCAAAAACTGCTGGTACTAAAGAATTGTCTGACTATATCGAAGCAAACGTTGTTTATGGTGAAGGCCAAGAAGCGGATATTCAGTACGCTATCTCAAATACCTTTGGTTTTGGAGGACACAATGCTGTTCTGGCCTTTAAACGTTGGGAGGGTTAATTCATGAATATTTCTGAAATCAAAGATTTGTTGGCTCAATTTGATGCGTCAACTTTGCGTGAATTCTCATATAAAAATAATGGCGAAGAATTGAATTTGAGTAAAAACCAAACGAGTTCAGTTGCGGCTACACCGGTTGCTCCTGCAGTTGAAGTGGTAGCAGCTCCTCAAACTCCTGTAGTAGCCCCTGTTGTTGAAGCATCAGCAACTCCAGCTGTAGCGGCTGAACCAGTTGCTGCTCCAGCTCAGGCTGCAGAAGGTGATGTGGTTGAAAGTCCATTGGTTGGGGTGGCTTACTTGTCGCCAGCACCGGATAAACCAGCCTTTGTATCTGTAGGAGACAAAGTTACTAAGGGTCAAACACTCTTGATTATCGAAGCCATGAAAGTGATGAATGAAGTCCCAGCACCAAAAGATGGGGTAGTCACTGAAATTTTGGTAACGAATGAAGAAATGGTTGAATTTGGAAAAGGATTGGTTCGAATCAAATGACAATTGATATTAATGCTATTCGTGAGGCTTTGCCGCATCGTTACCCAATGCTTTTGGTGGATCGCGTTATAGAAACAAGCGAAGATACGATTGTTGCCATTAAAAACGTGACAATTAATGAACCATTTTTTAATGGACATTTTCCACAATATCCTGTTATGCCAGGTGTTCTCATCATGGAAGCTTTGGCACAAACAGCAGGTGTATTAGAGTTGTCAAAACCTGAAAATAAAGGGAAATTAGTCTTTTATGCAGGGATGGACAAGGTGAAGTTTAAAAAACAAGTCGTTCCAGGAGATCAACTGGTGATGACAGCTACTTTTGTCAAACGTCGTGGAACCATTGCTGTTGTTGAAGCGAAAGCAGAGGTAGACGGTAAGCTTGCAGCTTCAGGAACACTTACTTTTGCAATTGGAAATTAAGAAAGGCCTATCTATGTTTCGTAAGATCTTAATCGCCAATCGTGGTGAGATTGCAGTGCGCATTATTCGTGCGGCTCGTGAACTTGGCATCGAGACGGTTGCGGTGTATTCTACTGCTGATAAAGAAGCCTTGCATACCTTACTAGCGGATGAAGCAGTCTGTATTGGCCCTGCTAAATCAACAGAATCTTATTTGAATATGAGTGCTGTCTTGTCTGCAGCTGTCTTAACAGGTGCAGAAGCTATCCACCCTGGTTTTGGATTTTTAAGTGAAAACTCAAAATTTGCAACCATGTGTGAGGAAGTGGGCATTAAATTTATTGGTCCTTCTGCTAAAGTCATGGATTTGATGGGGGATAAGATTAATGCTCGTAAACAGATGATCAAAGCAGGAGTGCCTGTTATTCCTGGATCAGATGGTGAAGTGTATACTGCTGAAGAAGCCCTCGAGATTGCAGAACGTATTGGTTACCCTGTGATGTTGAAAGCATCTGCAGGAGGCGGTGGTAAGGGAATTCGGAAGGTTGAAAAACCAGAAGATTTGGTTGCTGCTTTTGAATCTGCTTCCTCAGAAGCTCAAGCTGCTTTTGGGAATGGTGCCATGTATATGGAGCGGGTGATTTATCCGGCACGCCACATTGAAGTACAGATTTTAGCGGATCAGCATGGACATGTCATTCACTTAGGTGAACGCGATTGTTCTCTTCAACGGAACAATCAAAAAGTTCTAGAAGAATCCCCTTCAATTGCTATCGGAAAAACTCTTCGTAATCAAATTGGTTCTGCTGCTGTTCGGGCTGCTGAATCAGTTGGGTATGAGAATGCTGGAACGATTGAATTCTTGTATGATGAAGGCAAGGGTGAGTTCTACTTTATGGAAATGAATACCCGTGTGCAAGTGGAGCATCCTGTCACAGAATTTGTAACAGGAGTTGATATCGTTAAGGAACAGATTAAAATCGCAGCTGGCCAAGAATTATCCGTTACTCAAGAGGATATTGTCATTAAAGGCCATGCGATTGAATGCCGGATCAATGCGGAAAATCCTTCCTTCAACTTTGCACCAAGCCCAGGTAAGATCACTAATCTCTATCTTCCAAGTGGTGGGGTTGGCTTGCGTGTGGATTCTGCTGTGTATCCTGGTTATACGATTCCGCCATACTATGATAGTATGATTGCCAAGATCATTGTCCATGGGGAAAATCGCTTTGATGCACTGATGAAAATGCAGCGTGCTCTTTATGAGTTGGAAATCGATGGTGTCACCACCAATAGTAGTTTCCAGTTGGATTTGATCTCAGATTCGCATGTGATCGCTGGTGATTACGACACTGCATTTTTGATGGAACAATTCCTTCCAAATTATAATAAGGAATGATGAAAAAGCCTGGAGTTGTGAGGGAAGTATGAACATCATCTTCACAGTTTCAGGCTTTTATAGTAATGCTGCAGATACTGTAGCATATTATAAGGAGTAAGTAATGGCATTATTTTCTAAAAAAGATAAATATATTCGGATCAATCCGAATAGGTCAGCCTGGAAGGAGCCTCAGCCAAAACCTGAAGTTCCTGATGAACTATTTTCACAATGCCCAGGTTGTAAACATACCATTTACCAAAAGGATTTAGGTAGTGAGCGTGTCTGCCCGAATTGTGGCTATACCTTCCGTATTTCTGCTAAAGAACGCTTGGCGCTGACAGTGGATCCAGCTAGCTTTGAAGAAATGTTTACAGGAATCGAAACGACAGATCCTTTGAATTTCCCAAATTATAAGAAGAAACTAGCAGCAGTGCGGGAAATGACAGGACTGGATGAAGCTGTCCTGACTGGAACTGCCTTGATTAAAGGGAAAAAAGTTGCGCTTGGGATCATGGATTCCAACTTTATCATGGCTTCAATGGGTTCTGTAGTAGGCGAAAAAATTACTCGTTTATTTGAATTTGCGACAAAAGAAAAATTGCCAGTTGTTCTTTTTACCGCTTCCGGTGGTGCT
>CABKMC010000121.1 GCA_902373455.1 uncultured Streptococcus sp. | reverse complement strand
GATGTCAAACAGTCCAAGCTCCACTAAAGGTGTTAACAGAGGTAATTTATGATACTGATTGGGGAGTCGTAAAATAAAATCTTCGACACTTTCAAAGGGGCGATTATCAATGATCCAATACGCTAAATCTCTTGGGAGTCCCTTGATATTTTTCATTCCCAAGTAGATTTTTCGATCCTGGAACTTATCTCTGTAAGGGATGGTGTTGATGGATAATGGCGCGACTTTAAAATCAAACTGGAGAGCATCTGTCAGATAATCGCTGCTCGAATAATTGAGCATGACATCAAAGAAAACATCTGGATAATGGACCTTAAAATAGGCCATCTGAAAGGCCAAGGCAGAATAGGCATAGGCATGGGAACGGTTAAACCCATAGCCTGCAAATTTTTCCATGATCGCAAAGACCTCTTTGGCTTTTTCTTCCGTATGCCCAAGTTTAAGCGCACCTGCGACAAAATCGTCTTCCATCTGATGCATTTCAGCTGCATTTTTTTTGCCCATAGCCCGACGTAAAATATCGGCTTTCCCTAGACTAAAGCCTGCAAAACGCTGGGCAACCTGCATGACCTGCTCTTGGTAGAGCATGATCCCATAAGTGGGCCGTAAGATTTCTTCAATAGCTGGATCTAAAATCTCAACTTTTTCCTGGCCGTGCTTTCTTTTGACGAAATTATCAATGTAATCACTAGCTCCTGGACGATTGAGAGAGGTGGTCGCTACCACTTCTTCGAAATGATTGGGTCTCACTCGTCTCAAGAGGCGAATGGCTCCAGCCTGTTCAAATTGGAAAATCCCCTTGGTATCCCCAGCAGCAAACAAAGCCAAGGTTTCTGGATCTTCTAAATCAATGGCTTCAATCACGATCTCTTCTTGGTACTTTTCATAGACGGCTTCCTTCATTTTCTGAACAAAGGTTAAATTTCGCAGACCCAAAAAGTCCATCTTCAACAGACCATTGGCTTCAACCGCATGGGCATCATACTGGGTGACAAACATGTCTTCTCCATACTTGAGAGGAATGTGATCTGTCAAATCCTGGTCACTCATCACAACCCCAGCCGCGTGGATCGATGTCTGTCTTGGTTGGCCTTCAATTCTTTTGGCAATTTCAAAGCCACGCTCAAATTCTGCTCGGCTATGAATCACTTGTCGAAAAGCTAGATTCTGTTCATAAGCTGTCGCCAGTGTATCCCTAAAGCCAATCCGCTTGGTAATGGAGGTCAATTCGTACTCTGGTACCCCAAAACGTTTAAAGACATCTCGAATGGCTTGTTTGGCCCCAAAGGTTGAAAAGGTCACGATCTGAGCTGCGTGGTAACTCCCGTAACGGTCTCGCACATAGCGGATAAATTCTGGACGATAGATATCAGGAATATCAATATCAATATCCGGCATGGTGTAGCGCTCCACATTTAAAAAGCGCTCAAAGAGGAGGTTCTTCTCCACAGGGTCAATCCCTGTAATTCCTAATGCATAGGCTACCAGTGAGCCTACAGCAGACCCACGTCCCATTCCCATATAATAGCCTTGACTCCGTCCGAAACGAAGAAGGTCCCAGACAATCAAGAAATAGTCATCAAAACCCATTTGGTGAATAATGTCTAATTCATGCTCCAGACGTTCTTGATAGACCGGACTAGTCAAGTTCTTTCGAAGGAGACCCGCTTGAGCTAATTCTCTCAGTTCCTCAACAGCTGGTTTCTGAGGATTGAAGCGAGGCAATTTCAACTGGGTGTCAATATCATATTGAATCCCTTGAACAAGGTTTTCCAGATTTGTGATAGCTTGCGGAAATCGCTCTGCAAAATCATTCTTTAAATCCTGAGGAGTTTTTAGGACAGTTGTCTGATCAATTGGTCCTGTTTCCGTCAAGCTTTGATTGTCCTTGATGGCTGCCAGCATCTGCATGGCTTCCACATCTCCCGCCTCAAAAAATCGAACGGTATGAAGAGGGAGCACAGGGTGGCTAAACTCTTGAACCGGCGTATCCGCAAAAACTCCGATGAAGTAATCTAGACCAAGCGGCAAGTCTCCACTAGCAAAAGGCGCTGGGACAATAACTGCTACTCCTTCTGTTAGGTGCTTCACATCCTCCCAATTGCTCTTCCCCATCATTTTGACGGTCGACATCTTCATCAGATTCTGGTAGCCCTTCGTTGACAGAGCGATCATCCGAAACGGAATTGTTTCATTGTCTACCTCTAGTCCAATTTCTAAACCGACCAAGGGGCTGAGCTTGTGGGCCTGACAGGCTTCGATAAATTCATAAGCACCATATAAATTATCTATATCCATGATTCCCAATGCGCCATACCCCATGCTTTTAGCCACTTGAACATAGTCTTTTATGGTCACAAGGCTTTCCATAAAGGTATAGACTGATTTGGTATCTAGCTGTGCAATCACTTTTTCTCCTCCCTCACTTGTCTATTTTTGGGACTCTTTTTTGTACAAAAAAACACCACTGCTACACAATGATGTCTCAACAACGGAAGACATGGGATTCGAACCCACGCACGCTTTTACACGCCTACCGCGTTTCCAACACGGCCTCTTAAGCCTCTTGAGTAATCTTCCATGAATAAAAATATGGAGCCGGTGGGAGTCGAACCCACGTCCAAACACCTGCCAGCATATTTGTCTACAACCATAGGTTATGTTTTCTTTTAACAGCTACACGACACATAACTCAAGCCCTGTACCTGCGAGTCTATCAATCTCTTATCTAACTCCTAGACAAAGCTAGATCGTATCTCGCTAAAATTAAGACCTGTCATCAAACACGAGCGATTCGAATCGGGTCACGCCTGCTGGTGTTTAGGCAGCTAAAGCGTAAGAATTATTATTTTTTGCAGTTATATTTAACTGGCGTTTTACATCCGCTAGATGAGTTGCAAAATATGCCTCATAATGCCTGTCGAATCCGTAACGACCCCAAAACGAATACAATTAGTATATCAAAATGTAGCTAAAAATGCAAAAGAAAAAAATTGAACAAGAAGGCTTCCACTGGGGAGCTCCTTGCACAATTTGCTGTTATTATTGAAGATTCAACTTGTACTTGCTGATGTAGTGAATGGTGAAGTACATAGAAACAATCTTAATAACTTCATAAATGAGACCTGGGATGAAGTTTGGTCCAAAATCATCAATATTTCCATAAACCAATGCATATCCGACAGCATATGAATCTTTTAATGGATTGACTGCTGTACCGATGATACTTAACACAATACACAAGAGAAAGAAAAACAGAATAGCCTTCAATCCACGACGATTTTGGAATAGTTGGCCAAGTGCGATTGATACATAAAATAGTAAGATTCCTGAAGCTGTGGTAAAAATCCACCAGATGATAATCCAATAAGCAATAGAATGACTAAAAGCCTCAGCGATAATACTAAATACAGGAGAGAGGTCTTGTCCAATGACAGCGCCCATCACAAGTATTGTGATAAAACCACTCAAAAATAGAAGGAATAGGCAGTAAAGACTCGCTACTAAAGCTCCCACAAATTTAGACAAAATGATCGCATGAGGGCTAGCTGGAAGGGTCCAGGTCAAGTAACCTTCACGTCCGTATAAGTTGGAATAGAAACGACGAATAATAATATAGTAGTTACTAAGATAAAGACCGATGACTCCTCCAAAAATGAGAATCCCAAGAGTCCCAGTTATGATTTGCATACTATTGGTTTCCATATCCACAAAACCGTTTGTAGCACTTCCACCAATAACACCTGTAATCACTGACAAACCTAGTGCGATCAGGGTGATCAATAAATACCACTTAGCTGTCGATTTAAATTCATATTTTAATAATTTACCAAACATGGGGTCCTCCTAATAAACACGGAATTGATCACGGAAGATCTCATCGATTGATTTTCCGTGTTGATTGCGCAAAACAGTCGTATTTTCATGCAAGAGGATTCTTCCTTGGTTGATGAAAATC
>CABKMC010000120.1 GCA_902373455.1 uncultured Streptococcus sp. | reverse complement strand
AATCAACCATTCACGAGCGTGCAATCGGTTTTTATGATGAAGCCCATATGACCAAAAAGATGCTCAAAATAAAAAAGAAATTGGTTGCGCTTGAGATGGAACGGTGCCAAAAGAAGATTGAGCACAAGGATGTAACCAAGACAGACCAAAAGATTGCGGAGTTAAAACAGCAATTTGAGACTTGCTGCCAAGAACGCTAGGGAGGGAGGAAGATGGAATTACTCCTTTATGCAGTGATCTTCTCGATGATCTTGATCGTCTCAAATGTCACCAATAAACTTGTGCCGAGCCTTCCTCTGCCTTTGATTCAAATCTTACTAGGGATCGTTTGGGCCCTCTTTGTCCCAGAAGAAAATTTTCATCTAGATACAGAACTCTTTCTGGCCTTGGTCATTGGCCCTCTGTTATTTCGAGAGGCGGAAGAAGCAGATATTACCTCTGTCTTAAAGCACTGGCGCATCATTCTTTATTTGATTTTTCCAGTGATTTTTATCTCAACCATTAGTTTGGGATGGGCAGCTCACTCCTTGTGGCTGAGTCTTCCTTTAGCAGCCTGTATGGCCGTAGGGGCAGCTCTAGGTCCAACAGACTTAGTAGCCTTTGCTTCCCTGTCTGAGCGCTTTACCTTTCCAAAGCGGGTTTCGAATATCTTAAAAGGAGAAGGGTTACTAAATGATGCCTCAGGTCTAGTTGCCTTTCGAGTGGCCTTGGCAGCCCTTGCGACCGGAAGTTTCTCCCTTGGAGAGGCAGGGATTTCCTTAGGAATCTCCATTATAGGAGGATTTGCAGTAGGAATCTTGACGGCCTTTGTGAACCGTTGGCTGCAAACCTTGCTCTTGAGTGTTCGCGCTAGTGATATTGCCAGTGAATTGTTATTAGAATTGAGTCTCCCGTTATTGACTTTTTTCTTAGCAGAAGAACTCCATGTGTCTGGTATCATCGCTGTGGTCGTGTCAGGGATCCTAAAAGCCAGTCGCTTTAAGCACATTACCCTCCTTGAAGCCCGGGTGGATACTGTGAGCCATACCGTCTGGAATACGGTCAACTTTATCTTAAATGGGTCGGTCTTTGTGATTTTGGGAATGGAACTAGAAATGATCGCCAAGCCCATCTTAAGTAGTCCCATTTACAACAATCTTCTTTTAGTTCTTTCTGTCTTTCTTTTGACTACCTTGCTCTTTTTAATTCGTTTTGTCATGGTTTACCTCTTTTATTGGTTCCGAACGGTTCGACTAAAAAAATCATTGAGAAATTATCTGAAAGATGCCTTATTGCTGACCTTTTCGGGTGTGAAGGGAACAGTTTCGATTGCGACGATCCTTTTGATTCCAACCAAAATCGAAAAAGAATACCCCGTCCTACTCTTTTTAGTGGCAGGAGTTACCCTTGCCAGCTTTATTGCTGGCTTAGTGGTGCTTCCAAAATTATCAGAAGATAAGGAAGAAACCAATAACTACCTGATGCAGATCGCGATTTTAAATGATGTCGTCATGGAATTAGAAGCAGACCTAAAGAATAGTAAGCACAAGGGGCCCTTGTATGCGGCGATTGATAACTATCATGGTCGGATTGAAAATTTGATTCTAGGCCAAGAAAATAAGCTCATTCAAAAGGACTGGGAACAGCTGAAGCTCTTGATTTTGAGTATTGAAAGTGACGGCTTGGAACAAGCCTACGAAGAAGGAAAGATGCGCGAGCGGGGCTACCGTGTCTACCAACGCTATCTTCGTAATATGGAGCAACGGGTCAATCGCAACCTTTCGTCTCGTCTAACATACTACCTCTTGGTTTCTTTCCGCATCTTGCGTTTGCTGGTCCATGAAATCCTAACACTAGGTTCTGGCTTTCGAACTTGGTGGAACCGAGAAGATAGAAAGTTAGAAGCCATTGATTATGACCAGATTGCGGCCCTTTATTTGGCCAATACGGAAATCATCATTGAAAGTTTGGAAGACCTCAAAGGGGTTTATCGGAGCAGTTTGATCTCTTACCTGCAAGAATCTCGTCTGAGAGAGACGGCTATTATTACTAGTGGAGCCTTTGTGGAGCGGGTTATTAACCGGGTAAAACCAAATAATATCGATGAAATGTTGAGAGGCTATTATTTGGAGCGTAAGATTATTTTTGAATACGAAGCGCAACACCTGATTACCGCCAAGCAAGCGCGTCGCATGCGGCAAAATGTCAATGAATTAGAAAGCTACTCCCTAAGAGAAAGTGCCAATACGCTTCCATACGATTTAATCGAGTATGCACGGAATCGTTGAGATAAGAGTAAAAGAGGCTGGGACAAAAGTCCTAGCCTCTCAATTATTTTTGGATTGTCGAGCAAGACGCAGTGGTTGAGTGGGCTCTACTACGCTGATTTCATCAGCTTTTACAGCCCTACTCAACTGTGCGGAGGTGGGACGACGAAATCGAATTCTAACGAATTACCGATTTCTGTCCCACTCTCTTTTTGCTTTATTCACTTTCTTTTCAGTGTCTGATTTCTGGTTTGACAAAGAGTCGCTCGTCACCCAGATTAATAAGGGATACTGGTGCTTCATAAAATTGGCTTAGGACATGGGGAGTTAGGATCTTTTCCTTTGGCCCTTGCTCGACCACTTGGCCATGTTTGAGTAAGAGGACATGGGTCATGTCTTTTGTAATTTCCTCGGCATGGTGGGTGACGTAGATCATGGTAGGCGCGTGATCCAGTTGTTTGATATGATGGATCTGACGGAGGAGTTTTTCTCTGGCAAAGAGATCCAATCCACTAGAAGCTTCGTCAAAAATGATCAGATCTGGCTGGTCCATGAGGCTTCGTGCAATGAGGACAGTCTGCTTTTCTCCCTGGGAGAGCTCCCGGTATTTGCGACCGATCAAAGCGCTAGCACCAATTGAAGTTAGCATATCCCGTGCCCAGTTTAGTTCTTCCTCCCCGTATGCAGCATATAAAATACTACTCTTGTATTGACCAGTTAGGACAATTTGTTCTGTCAAAAGATGCTCTGGCAGTCTTTCTGAAATAAAGGAGCTAACGATCCCAATACGCTTTCGTAACTCAGGAATCCCCCCTTCTCCAAAGCGTGTTCCAAGGACCGTTACCTGTCCCGAACTAGCCCAGTATTCAGACATCAACAGTTTAAGGAGGGTCGATTTTCCTGCTCCATTTAAGCCTAAAATCGCCCAGCATTCATTTTCTTTTACTTGCCAGTTAATCTCTTTTAAAAGGGCTTTTCCATTGCGGATCAAATTGACGTCTTGTAGTTCAATCAAATTCTTCATAACTTCATCCTTTTGATTAAAATCTCCTTTATTCTATCATAAAATATGGTAGAATAGAAAACAGGAGGTAAGGAATGTTTCGAAATAGTAAATTGTTATTCTGGACATGTGAGATCTTATTATTGACGGTGATTTTCTATATTTGGAAATCGATGGGCACCTTGATTTCTCCATTTGTATCTGTTCTGAATACCATCCTCTTACCATTTTTAATTGCAGGTTTTTTATATTACATTACCAATCCGATTGTTGAATTGTTGGAAAAACACTTAAAAATCAAGCGTGTGTTTGGGATTTTGATCACCTTAGTCCTCTTGTTTGGGATCATTGGCTTAGGGATTGTTTATCTGCTCCCTATCTTGATCAATCAGTTAACCAGCTTGATCAACTCGACCCAAGGCCTGTATTGGGAAGTTCAAAGTTTGGTTCGAAAACTCTCGACCAATCCTTTGTTCCAAAATGTGAATATCCAGTCGACGATTCAGCAGTTGAATCTCTCTTATATGGATATCCTACAAAATCTCTTGAATAGTGTGACCAACAGTTTAGGAAGTGTGGTTAACACCATTGTCAATACGGTCTTTATCTTGATCATGACCCCTGTCTTCTTGGTTTATTTCTTGGTCGATGGGAAGAAGTTATTACCGATGTTGGAGCGGACCATTTTACGCAATGACAAACTCCACATTTCAAGCCTCTTGATTAGTTTGAATGAAACGGTCTCTCGCTATATTAGTGGGATTTCGATCGATGCCTTGATCATTGGAACCCTAGCCTACATTGGCTATAGTTTTATTGGATTGAAGTACGCTTTGGTCTTTGCCATTTTTTCTGGATTAGCCAACCTCATTCCATATGTAGGACCAACCATC
>CABKMC010000119.1 GCA_902373455.1 uncultured Streptococcus sp. | reverse complement strand
GTGGTTTTCAGCAACGAGGGAACGACAAAGGGCCGTTCCGACCTTTCCTCCACCAACAACAATAATTTTCATAGATTACCTCCAGAGTATGCTTCTATCATACTCTATTTTCAAGAAAAATTCATCTATTTTAAGGACTTTCTGGAGGAATCTTACCAAGCTAAGAACAAGTGGGAAAAATTGTCAAAATAGAAGAATGAGGAGGGATCGAAAACTTTGATAAAGTTTCTTAAAAAAATCTAAAAAAACTATTGACAGGAGCTTCAAAAGTGATATACTTAAAAAGTACCTTCGTTGATTTACCTCAAACCTGTTGTGAGTTAAGTTAATGAAGCTGTAACCACGCTGTTTGCTGAGCTTGACTCCGGGCAGTGTGGCTATTTTTTTATCAGAAAGAGATCGAGTATGAATATTGAAGAACTGGACTACCAAGAGTCAGTAGCTCAAAACCACATCGTCTTGTTCCAACCTCAGATTCCACAAAATACGGGAAATATTGCACGGACTTGTGCGGCGACCAATTCCCCCTTACATATCATTCGCCCCATGGCTTTTCCGATCGATGATCGCAAAATGAAGCGAGCAGGACTCGATTATTGGGACAAGCTGGATGTCCGTTTTTATGATAGCCTAGAAGAGTTTATGGAAGCGGCGCGCGACGGTCAGGTACACCTAGTGTCCAAGTTTGCAAATCAGACCTATTCGGACGTTTCTTATCAGGATGGGAAGTCCCATTATTTCTTGTTTGGACGTGAAGATAAAGGATTGCCGGAAGAATTTATGCGCCAGCACGAAGAGAAGGCTATTCGCATTCCGATGAATGACGAGCATGTCCGTAGTTTAAATGTCTCCAATACCGTCTGCATGATTGTCTATGAGGCTCTCCGCCAGCAGGGCTTTAAGGGGCTGGAGTTGAGCCATCGTTATGAGCACGACAAGCTCAAATAAGAACGAAAATTAAAACCCGAACGATGTAATCCATGACGTTACAAAAACTTGCCTAGGCAAGTTTTTTTTGTTATCATAAAAGGGTCTTCAGGGCAGGGTGTAATTCCCGACCGGCGGTGACTTTTACTAGGAAATGTTCTTTTCCATACTCTAAAAGAAGTCCGCGAGCGCAAGCTGATGTGGTGTGACTCCACAACCGACAGTATAGTCTGGATGGGAGAAGACGAGAGACGAATAGACTGACAGCTATTCTGATCTGTTTAGAGCTGATGCATGGAAATGGAACGTTAGGGTCTAAGACTGACTAACGGCATGTTTCGATGGAGACCAGCTAAAGTAACTAGAATAGTTTCTAGTTTAAGCTTTGTTTAAATAGTTTAGAGTAGAATGATGGGGTAGACGTCTTTCCAGCTTCTCTAATTTTTAAAAAATTGGAGGAACCTGTTATGACAAATACACGTAAACTGACCCTAGTGGCTGTTTTATCCGCTTTATCTTTTATTTTGATGTTCTATCAATTTTCTTTCTTGATAGATTTCTTCAAAATTGATTTGAGTATCATCGCCATTTTGTTGGCCTTGGTCCTATTGGATTTTAAAAGTGCCGTTTGGGTAACCTTGATCCGATCTGTTCTTAAGTTAGCCCTTAATAATAAGGGGCTTGAAACCTTGATCGGATTACCAATCAATATCATTGGAGTTCTTGTTTTTGTCCTTGCTTTTGCATGGATTTGGAACAAGGAACGGACCCATGGTCGATTTGTTCTGGCAACGATTGTTGGAACGATCAGCTTGAGTATCACGATGGTATTGGTGAACTATGTCTATGCAATCCCTTTGTATGCTCGTTTTATGAACTATGATATTTCGAAAACACTAGGGCTTGTCCACTATTTAGCCGCAATGGTTGCACCGTTTAACCTGATCGAAGGAGTGATTTGGGCCATCGCATTTGGGTTGATCTATACCTTATTGCAACCGATTTTGAAAAAATATGAAAAATAAACAACAACATTGGGCGAGTGCAAGCTTCGCCCTTCTCATTTTTGTCATTCTTGGGTATGTGATTCGCTTTTACCCGCAACAATTAACAGGCTTTGATAGCACGATTCAATCTGCTATTCGAGGCGATCTGCCTGCAACACTGACGGCCTTCTTTACCAAGGTGACCCATGTCATGGATACCAAGATCATTGTCATCTGGGTGGGGCTTCTGCTGGCGGTTTTTGCCTATAAGAAGTGGTACAGTGAGGCCCTCTTCCTTGGGAGCAATCTGGTATTGACTGCTCTTTTGGTTCTTCTTCTAAAGAATATCTACCAGAGACCGAGACCAAGTATTCTTCATCTAGTAGAGGAAAAAGGCTTTTCTTTCCCGAGTGGTCATTCACTGGCGTCTACCCTTGTTTTGGGAAGTTTGATCATCATCATCAGCCAACATGTAAAAAATAAAACAGCCCGCTATTGCCTTCAAGGCTTGCTGGTTCTGGGAATCGTGACCATTGTGGTTTCCCGCGTTTATGTCGGGGTCCACTACCCATCAGACGTTCTCGGCAGTATGATTTTGGGTCTCGCTGTCTTACAGTTTGAGTATCCCTTGTATGATCGCTTGCGATTTCAATGGCGCTTTACAGGTAAGCAAAAATAAGCATCTAACAACTAGGAGTTGAACTCGCGTTTTGAGTTCGACTCTTTTTTTGCTATAATGAAGGGTATGAAATCCTACAATACCTTGAATGATTATTATCGAACCCTATTTGGAGAAAAGACTTTTAAAGTCCCTATTGATGCAGGCTTTGATTGTCCCAATCGAGACGGAACAGTCGCCCATGGTGGCTGTACTTTTTGTACGGTCTCGGGTTCAGGAGATGCCATTGTGGCCCCAGAAGCTCCGATTCGAGAACAGTTTTACAAAGAGATTGATTTTATGCATCGGAAATGGCCAGATGTGAAGAAGTACCTGGTCTATTTTCAAAATTTCACCAATACCCACGATAAAGTGGAAGTCATTCGAGAGCGGTATGAACAGGCCATCAATGAACCAGGAGTGGTAGGAATCAACATTGGTACGCGTCCGGACTGTTTACCAGATGAGACCTTAGCCTACCTAGCAGAGCTGACAGAGCGCATGCATGTGACGATTGAGTTGGGGCTTCAGACGACTTATGAAGCGACGTCTCAATTAATCAATCGGGCCCATAGTTATGACCTCTATGTTGAAACAGTCAAGCGGATTCGCCAACAGGTGCCGAAGGCTGAGATCGTGTCCCATTTGATCAATGGCCTTCCGGGGGAAACACATGAGATGATGGTGGAAAATGTTCGCCGTTGTGTGACCGATAATGAAATTGATGGGATCAAGTTGCACCTCTTGCATTTGATGACCAATACACGCATGCAACGAGACTATCATGAAGGGCGCCTCCAACTCATGAGCCAGGAAGAATATGTCAAGGTCATCTGTGACCAGTTAGAGATTATCCCCAAACATATCGTCATCCACCGGATTACAGGAGACGCACCACGGGAAATGTTGATTGGCCCTATGTGGAGTCTCAACAAATGGGAAGTCCTAAACGCTATTGAAACTGAAATGCGTCGTCGTGGAAGTACTCAAGGATGTAAGCTAGAAGAAAAGGAGAGTGCCAATGCTTCGACCACTTGAAATGGCCCATCAATTTTTAGCAGAAGTCATCACCAAAGAAGATGTGGTGGTAGATGCCACCATGGGAAATGGACATGATACGGCCTTTTTAGCCAAACTAGCAGGCCAGGTCTATGCCTTTGATATTCAAGAACAGGCCCTTGTAAATACCCAAGAAAGATTGGAAAAGTTGGGGCTTCAGCATGTTCAGTTGATTTTAGATGGGCACCAGCATGTGGACCAATATGTGGAGACTCTCAAAGCAGCTATTTTTAATCTAGGTTATCTGCCATCTGCGGATAAATCGGTCATTACTCTTCCGGCTACTACTATTGAAGCGATGGAAAAAATCTGTGCTCGCCTAGAAAAAGGTGGTCGAATGGCTTTGATGATCTATTATGGTCATGAGGGAGGAGACATCGAGCGTGATGCAGTGCTGGACTTTGTCAGCCAGCTCCCACAAAAAGAATATACAGCGACCATCTACCGGACACTGAATCAAGTGAACCAACCACCGTTTTTGGTCATGATTGAAAAATTAGAAAGCTATCGTCATGGATAAAGAATATTTAAAAAATAAAAT
>CABKMC010000118.1 GCA_902373455.1 uncultured Streptococcus sp. | reverse complement strand
AGAAGTAAAAGAAGCAGTGGAAGCTTCAGTGAAATTTGCGGAAGAAAGCCCATTCCCTCCACTCGAATCAGCTTTCGAAGATATTTACGCAGACTAAGGGGGAGTAGAGAATTATGGAAACTAAATTAATGTCTTTCCGCGATACCATTATCCTTGCTATGTCTGAGGAAATGCGTCGCGACGAAAATGTATTGTTGATGGGAGAAGATGTCGGAGTTTTCGGTGGAGACTTCGGAACTTCAGTAGGAATGCTTGAGGAATTCGGTCCAGAACGTGTCCGTGACTGTCCGATTTCTGAGGCTGCGATTTCAGGTGCAGCAGCAGGTGCAGCCATGACCGGACTTCGCCCAATCGTTGATATGACCTTCATGGATTTCTCAGTAATTGCCATGGATGCTATTGTCAACCAAGCTGCTAAAACTCGCTACATGTTTGGTGGTAAAGGTCAAGTGCCGATGACCATTCGCTGTGCTGCTGGGAATGGAGTTGGTTCTGCAGCCCAACACTCCCAATCTTTGGAATCATGGTTTACTCATATTCCTGGTTTGAAAGTTGTTGCTCCTGGAACTCCAGCGGATATGAAGGGACTTCTCAAGTCATCTATCCGTGATAACAACCCAGTTATCATTCTTGAATATAAATCAGAATTCAACCAAAAAGGGGAAGTGCCAGTTGATCCAGACTACACGATTCCTCTTGGTGTCGGAGAAATCAAACGCGAAGGAACTGACGTCACTGTCGTAACCTACGGAAAAATGCTTCGTCGCGTGATGCAAGCCGCTGAAGAATTGGCAGAAGAAGGTATCTCAGTAGAAGTAGTAGACCCACGGACTTTGGTCCCACTCGATAAAGAGATCATCATTAATTCTGTCAAGAAGACAGGAAAAGTAGTCCTTGTCAATGATGCCCACAAAACAAGTGGCTATATCGGTGAAATTTCAGCTATCATTTCTGAATCAGAAGCATTTGATTACTTGGATGCACCAATCCGACGTTGTGCGGGGGAAGATGTGCCAATGCCTTACGCACAAAATCTTGAGAATGCAATGATTCCAACAGTTGAAAGCATCAAAGAAGCCATTCGTAAAACGTACAATAAAGAATAATACATAACATAAATTATGTAATGTCATTTAAATTAGAGCACGGGCTAAAAGCTCGGAAAAAAGATAAATCTCCTTGACTTCATCGAAGTCTGCGTCGATTTCCTATTTTTCGGTCGCTTTTAAACGCCCTTAGTATCTTATAACTGAATCCGGACGGAGGACTGTGAAAAAAAGATAGATTTCCTTGTGTTCATCGAACACAGCGTCAATCTCCTATTTTTTCTTTCTCCTCTACGTCCTTGATATCTTATAATAGAATAGGAGAGGTCATGGCTGATGATAAGCTAAGAGCGACTCCTGCGGCTAGAAAGTTAGCGGATGATCTTGGGATCAACCTCTATGATGTTTCTGGTTCAGGCGCAAACGGTCGTGTCCACAAAGAAGACGTGGAAACCTATAAAGACACAAATGTGGTTCGCATTTCACCACTTGCAAAACGAATTGCTTTAGAACACAATATTGCTTGGCAAGAAATCCAAGGAACTGGTCATCGTGGCAAGATCATGAAGAAGGACGTCCTTGCTTTCCTTCCTGAAAATATCGAGAATGAGACCATTAAGTCACCGGCTCAAATCGAGAAGGTGGAGGAAGCTCCAGATAATGTGACACCTTATGGTGAGATCGAGCGGATTCCGATGACACCAATGCGGAAGGTGATCGCTCAACGGATGGTGGAATCTTACTTGACAGCACCAACCTTTACTTTGAACTATGACGTTGATATGTCTCAAATGTTGGCCCTTCGTAAGAAGGTATTGGATCCAATCATGGAAGCCACTGGCAAGAAAGTCACTGTAACAGATTTGCTTTCTCTAGCAGTGGTTAAGACCTTGATGAAACACCCATACATCAATGCGTCATTGACAGAAGATGGCAAAACCATCATTACTCATAACTATGTCAACTTAGCGATGGCAGTTGGGATGGACAATGGACTGATGACACCGGTTGTCTATAATGCAGAAAAAATGACTTTGTCAGAGTTGGTCGTAGCCTTCAAGGATGTTATCGGACGTACCTTGGATGGTAAGCTTGCTCCAAGTGAATTGCAAAACTCAACCTTTACCATCAGTAACTTGGGAATGTTTGGCGTTCAATCATTTGGACCAATCATCAACCAACCAAACTCTGCCATCCTTGGCGTTAGTGCAACGGTTGAAAAACCAGTGGTTGTGAATGGTGAAATTGTTATTCGTCCAATCATGAGCTTGGGCTTGACCATTGACCACCGAGTAGTCGATGGGATGGCTGGTGCCAAATTCATGAAAGACTTGAAAGCCTTGATTGAAGACCCGATTTCAATGTTGGTCTAATCAACGAGAGAGAATAGAAACAAGAAAAAGAGGGAAATAAAATGGCCTTAGAAGTTATTATGCCAAAAGCCGGCGTAGATATGACCGAAGGACAAATCGTTCAGTGGAATAAAAAAGTCGGCGAATTTGTAAAAGAAGGAGAAGTTCTCCTTGAAATCATGACAGACAAAGTCAGCATGGAGTTGGAAGCGGAAGAAGACGGTTACTTGATTGCTATCTTGAAAGGGGACGGCGAAACTGTTCCTGTAACAGAAGTGATCGGTTACCTTGGTGAAGAAGGGGAAAACATCCCTACAGCTGGAGTAGCAGCACCAGAAGCGAGTCCAGCACCAGCTGCAGCAAGTGCTTCAAACGATGACAATAAGAGCGATGACGCTTATGATATCGTAGTAATCGGTGGGGGCCCTGCTGGCTACGTATCTGCTATTAAGGCAGCTCAACTAGGTGGTAAAGTTGCTCTTGTTGAGAAATCTGAACTTGGTGGAACATGCTTGAACCGCGGATGTATCCCAACTAAGACTTACCTCCACAATGCTGAAATTATTGAAAATATTGGTCATGCAGCAAACCGTGGTATTATCATTGAAAATCCAAGTTTCTCAGTAGATATGGATAAGGTTCTTGAAACCAAGAACAAGGTCGTAAATACCCTCGTCGGTGGTGTTGCAGGACTTCTTCGCAGCTACGGAGTGGATGTTCACAAGGGTATCGGTACCATTACGAAAGATAAGAATGTCTTGGTTAATGGTTCTGAATTGCTTGAAACGAAGAAAATCATCCTTGCCGGTGGTTCAAAAGTTAGCAAGATTAACGTTCCAGGTATGGAATCATCCCTTGTCATGACCAGTGACGATATTCTTGAAATGAATGAAGTTCCAGAAAGCCTTGTCATCATCGGTGGTGGTGTTGTCGGGATCGAACTTGGTCAAGCCTTCATGACCTTTGGTTCAAAAGTAACAGTCATCGAAATGATGGACCGCATCGTTCCAGCTATGGATGCGGAAGTATCTAAGAACCTTCGTTTGATTCTTGAACGCAAGGGGATGACCATCTTGACCGATACAAAACTGCAAGAAATCATTGAAGAAGACGGAAAACTCCGTATCAAGGTTGAAGGCAAAGATGATATCATTGCTAACAAAGCTCTTCTATCAATCGGACGTGTTCCAGACCTTGAAGGTATCGGTGAAGTCGAGTTTGAATTGGATCGTGGACGGATCAAGGTCAATGAATACATGGAAACATCTGTTCCAGGCATCTATGCGCCAGGCGATATCAACGGTACCAAGATGTTGGCTCACGCTGCCTTCCGTATGGGTGAAGTAGCGGCTGAAAATGCTCTTAAGGGAAATCATGCTGTTGCAAAATTGAACTTGACTCCTGCAGCGATCTACACCCTTCCAGAAGTTGCAGCTGTTGGTTTGACAGAAGAACAAGCTCGTGAGAAATATGATGTTCAAATCGGTAAGTTTAACTTTGCGGCGAACGGTCGTGCCATTGCATCAGATGCAGCTCAAGGTTTTGTTAAGGTTATTGCAGACAAGAAATACGGTGAAGTTCTTGGGGTTCACATCATTGGTCCAGCAGCAGCTGAATTAATCAACGAAGCTTCAACCATCATTGAGATGGAAATCACTGTAGAAGAAATGCTCAAGACTATCCATGGGCACCCAACCTTCTCAGAAGTGATGTACGAAGCTTTTGCGGATGTACTTGGCTTGGCTGTTCATTCACCTAAGAAGAAATAATATTATTCTTTC
>CABKMC010000117.1 GCA_902373455.1 uncultured Streptococcus sp. | reverse complement strand
GATTTGGGAATTGATGGAAGAAAAGGGCTTAGAATTGGAAAAGCAAGTTCCTGGATTTCAGATATCTGTAACTATTACCGCTGAAGATTTTGATAGTTTGTCCTTAGCAGATAATATTCCTGTTTTCGTATTTTGTCAGGCGTACAGAGAAAAAGAGTACAGAGATTCAGAATATTGGAATTCTAATACAAAACTCATTCTAGGTGGAAACCACCACTATCTACAGTGGTCAGAATCGGAAAAAATTGCAGCTCTTATTAGAGAACTGTAGAGATAAATTAATTAAAAGAGGGATGTAAAGAATAAAATGAATTATTTTAACGTTGGGAAAATTGTCAATACCCAAGGCTTGCAAGGTGAGATGCGGGTCTTGTCTGTGACAGACTTTGCGGATGAGCGCTTTAAAAAAGGAGCAGAGTTGGCCCTCTTTGATGAGAAGGATCAGTTTGTTCAAACGGTGACTATTGCCAGTCATCGCAAGCACAAGAACTTCGATATCATCAAGTTTAAGGATATGTACCATATCAATGCCATCGAAAAGTTCAAGGGCTTTAGCCTCAAGGTTGCCGAAGAAGACTTGACAGATTTGGACGAGGGCGAGTTTTATTACCACGAGATCATTGGCCTTGATGTTTACGAAAATGACCAGCTAATCGGTCAAATCAAGGAAATCCTGCAACCAGGTGCCAATGATGTCTGGGTGGTCAAACGCAAAGGCAAACGAGACCTTCTTTTGCCTTATATCCCACCAGTGGTGCTCAATATCGATATCCCAGGAAATCGGGTGGATGTGGACATCTTAGAAGGATTAGACGATGAAGATTGATATTTTAACCCTCTTTCCAGAGATGTTTTCGCCTTTGGAGCACTCGATTGTCGGAAAGGCGCGTGAAAAGGGACTTCTCGAGATCAACTACCATAATTTCCGTGAAAATGCGGAGAAGGCGCGCCATGTGGACGATGAACCCTATGGTGGCGGGCAAGGCATGCTTCTACGAGCTCAACCAATTTTCGATGCCTTTGATGCCATTGAGAAAAAGAACCCGCGCGTGATCTTACTGGATCCAGCAGGTCGGACCTTTGATCAAAGTTACGCAGAAGAATTAGCTCAAGAAGATGAATTGATCTTTATCTGCGGTCACTATGAGGGCTACGACGAGCGGATCAAGACCTTGGTGACAGATGAGATTTCTCTTGGAGATTATGTTCTGACGGGTGGTGAGCTAGCTGCCATGACCATGATAGATGCGACAGTTCGCTTGATTCCAGAAGTGATCGGCAAAGAGTCCAGTCACCAGGATGACAGTTTCTCCTCTGGTCTTCTGGAATATCCTCAATACACACGACCTTATGAATACAGAGGAATGACAGTTCCAGATGTTCTCATGAGTGGTCATCATGAAAATATCCGTCAGTGGCGCCTCTATCAGAGTTTGAAAAAGACCTTGGAGCGTCGCCCTGATCTGCTAGAAAACTATGAGTTGACAGCAGAAGAAGTGAAGATGTTGGAACAAATTAAACAAGAAGACTAACAGCGTCAGCTGTTTTTCTTTTGCTCCAAAATTTTATGAAAAAAACTTTTTAAATCTACTAGTTATTGGTAACAAAATGTGGTATGCTAAGGGGTAGAGAAACTTCAAGAAATGATTCAGTTTTGGGGGTGAGTTTAATGGGGAAGAAATTAGGAAAATCGGTTTTCACGACGGGAGTTGCTGCGACAACGGTCCTATCTGGAATGTTTCATCATAAGGCAAATGCTGAAGAGGTCAAACAAAATGAAAATCCAGAAACCAATAGTACGGAAGTAGTCGAAAAACCAATTACAGTTGATGAGTTGAAGCAAATAACTGCTCAAAAAGGGCAAGTGGTGAAAGATGTCCACTACCAAGAGCAAAAAGTGATCGATGCTCAGACGGATGTCAGGGCGGCTGGTCAAGAGTTGGAAGAAAAGAAAGCTGAAGTGACGGAGGCAGAAAACCTCATCGCAACGACTTCAAATGCACAAGTTCAGAACGCAGAAAATGATGTCAAGGTGGCGCAAGCCTATGTGACCATCGAAGAAAATAAGGTTCGAGAAGCAGAAGCTGCACATGACCAAGTCGTAGAGGCTGTTCGTCAACAAGAAAACCAGGTCACAGCTCAAGAATCTTTGGTTGACGTAGCACAAAATGAATTAAATCAAGCCAAAGCACCGATTTCAAATGATGAGAATGTGCTAAACCAGGCCTTGTTGGAGCAAAGCCAAGTCGAGCAAAGTATTCGAGAATCTCAGAGTTATCTCGCGACCTTGCAAGCGAGTCAGCAGAATGGGGCTGACACAGTCGCTCAAATTGAGAGTGATATTCAACTCGCCCAAACGCGACTCACAGACTTAAAGGCGGTCATTGCGACAAAAGAAGCGGAGTTGGCAGCCTTGGAACAAGCAGCGGCTAATAGCCCAGTTCAACTGAGCCAAGCAACCTACGAAGGCTACTTGCAACACTTGGCTGACAATGGCAATGAAGCTGCAGCAAGCGCTTTAGCCCTCTACAAGCGTGGTCGTGAAGAAGACGGCTTAACAGTTGGAGAGTCTGGATCCTTGCAAGCCAACCTTCGGGCTCTTGAAATCGCAGATGCCATTAATGGCTATCGTCGCAATGCAGGTTTGCCTGAATTGGAGCTGGATCCTTATTCCCTTCCTGCCAGTCAAGTTCAGTTGGAATACTTCAAAAAAGCCAACTGGCATATGTTTAAGTATTTGCCAAACGAAAACATCGCCTATGGCTTCTCGCCTGCTGGTGCAGTAGACTTTTGGTACAATGAAAAAGCGGCTTACCAAGAAGTGGCGGGTCAATATGGTTTACCAACAGACGAAACACAAATCGATGCCAACGACATCTATATGAAGATTGGGGCTGAGGCCTTTGCTAAGGTTGGTCATTACCTCCAAATGGTGGACAACAAAGCAACGGCTTTATCAGTGGCTTATGACCCAAGTAATGCCATGTCAGAAGCAGCTTTCTTACATAACCCGGTCAATTCAGCAGTGTCAACCAATGCGCTTGCTTACCAATTGCGTCAGGGAGCTGGTGCTACAACGACAAGATCAGATGTGAAAGCAAAATCTGATGAAGTCGCTAACCTCAAGTTGGACAAGGCCAATCAAGAGTCCCAAATCATTATCTTGCAAGGCAAATTAGAAGATGCCCGCCATGCTAATTCGAATGTGGCAGTAGAGATGGCCAATGTCCAAAAGACCATCCAAAATTACAAAATTCTTCTTGTCAGCAAGGATCATGCAGTTGAAAAAGCAAAAGCGACTCTTGATGTATCTCGAGGTCGGATTGAAGCAGCTATTCAACCAAAAGAAGCAGCGCTTCAAAAAGCGAAAGATTTGTTAGCAGCTGCGCGTGAGAAATTAGATCTTTTAAAAGCAGAAGAAGCAGAAAAAGCCCAAGTCGTTCAAGAAGCGCATGAGGGCTTGAAGGCAGCGCAAGAACGCTTGGTTGCTGCTGAAAAACGTCTTTCTGACTTTAAAAATGCTCCAGAATTATTGGTCAAAGCCCAATCAGTTTTATCAGCTGCGGTGGCTAATTTAGAAAATAAAAAAGAAAAATTAGAAGCCGAATTCACTACTCTTCAATCTTATCACAGTGTCGTGGAACTGTTGAATTCTCAATATGAAGATCTAGCATCACGAATGGATCCAGCTATTTTAGAAGCAGCAGATATGCCAATGGATATCCGCTCAAGCAATCCAACCACTTTTTCGGATAGACCAACAGTTCTTCCAACAAGTACCAATAGTCCGCAAGCGCAAGCACCAAGAGCTACTCCAGCTCCAAAACAAGAAGCCAAAGTAGAAGAAATCAAACCCAAAAAAGAAAACAGCCAAGCTGTGGCAAGTGCAGATTCTTCCAAATATGCAGCAGCAACAACAGGTGTAGTCGTTGGGCTACTTGCCGGATTGTTTGGTTTCAAGAAAAAGAAACAATCTTCAAAAAATGATTAAGACATACCGAAGATAGAATAGATACTTAGACACTTTATTGCTTAAAATCTTCAAAGAAGATATATGAGGGTGGGAAAAGAACTCTTTTAACAAAATGAGTTCTTTCCTGCTCTTTTTTTGTACACTTTTAGAATTTTTGAAAGAAAATGATAGAAATTGATAAAAAGTGTTGACATTTTTTGGAGATGGAGTATAATAG
>CABKMC010000116.1 GCA_902373455.1 uncultured Streptococcus sp. | reverse complement strand
CCACCAATTCATAATCAGCCGTCACAAGCCAAGGATGCTCTTTTCTCAAGGCCACCAGAGCTTGGTAGGTATAGAAAATGGAGTCTGGATCTGCTAGAGCAGCCTCAACATTGATCTCTTTGTAGTTTGGGTTGACAGCAAGCCATGGTTGACCTGTCGTAAAGCCAGCTTCTGCTTCATCATTCCACTGCATCGGTGTCCGTGCATTGTCCCGACCAATATGGCGGATCTGATCCATGATCACTTCGAGTGGCACTCCTTTTTCTAAGGCTTCATGGGCATAGTTGATTGACTCGATATCTTCCACATCCTCGAGGGTCTTAAATGGATAATTGGTCATCCCAATTTCTTCCCCTTGATAGATATACGGAGTTCCCTTCATCAAGTGAAGCAGAATAGCTAAAGCCTTGGCAGATTTGACACGGTAGTCGCCATCATCCCCCCAAGTTGACACAATCCGTGGGAGATCGTGGTTGTTCCAAAAGAGGGAATTCCAGCCTTCGTCTTTTCCTAATTCCGTCTGCCACTTGGTGAAAATTTCTTTCAATTTTGGCACATCCAATTCCTTGGCGTAGTGCCATTTTGGTTGACCCGGTTGGTATTGAAGACCAATGTGTTCAAATTGGAAGACCATGGACAATTCTTGATTTTTTGGATTGGAATATTGCTTAGCAATCTCTGGAGTCGCTCCCCAAGTTTCTCCCACGGTGAGCAGATCCTTATCGCCAAAGGTAGCTTGATTCATTTCCTTCAAATAAGGATGGAGCATGGGACCATTGCTGATGATTTCCTGATCTGGGATCTTACCGATCATATCGATGACATCCATACGGAAGCCACCAATTCCCTTGTCAATCCAGAAATTCATCATGTCATAGATCTGATGACGAAGCTCCTCGTTTTCCCAGTTGAGGTCTGGTTGCTTCTTACTGAAGTTATGCAGGTAGTATTGGCCTGATGCTTCATCAAATTCCCAAGCAGAGCCACTAAAAGCAGAAATGATGCCATTGGGCTCATCGTGCCAAATATAGAAATCCCGCTTTGGACTGTCTGGGTTTTCACGCGCCTCGATAAACCAAGCATGCTCATCAGAGGTATGGTTGACCACCAAATCCATGATGATTTTGATCTTGCGTTTATGGCCTTCTGCGATCAATTCTTCCATATCTTCCATGCTACCAAAGATGGAGGCAATATCCTCGTAATCCGAGATGTCATAGCCGTTATCGTCCATGGGACTCTTGTAGACTGGTGAGAGCCAGATCGCTGTAACCCCTAATTTTTCCAAGTAGTCTAGCTTGCTCGTGATCCCCTTGAGATCTCCGATGCCATCGCCATTACTATCCTTGAAACTCTTTGGATAAACTTGGTAAATTACGGCATTATGCCACCATTTTTGTTCCATTTTTTCTTCTCCTTTATGATTGTGAAATCACTTTCATCATACAAAAATAGGGGTAAAATTGCAAGAATTTACAAGTCTTCATTCTCTTCACTGGAATAAATCACTTCAAAGAGACGTTGACGCAAACCTTCCTCTAAAGGTGTAATGATCTTCATCAACTGTTTCCAATCCTTGGCTGTTGAACAAGCCGCAAATAATTCATTCTTCCTATCGTAGGCCAGGTTGGCAGATTTCAAGAGCTCAAACATCCGATCTTCTTTTGCAGTAGGACGCGATTGCAGCTCACCCATCGCAATTTCTTGACTTTGATTGTCTACTAAGATAGGGGCTGTCTCTAAGGTATGGAGGAAGAACCGGTGCTGTCTCTTTTCAGGAAGCAGCGTTAGATCACCTGTTACATCCAGCCTAATCTTTCTTTCATCCCAATTGACAGTTAGGCGGGTTTCAACCCTGTTATCTCCTTCTCCTTCAACGAGTACGAAGGAACGATTGTCACCTGGGAAAAGATGCCAGTCCAGCATTTCTGGGAGCTCTACCCCTGTCTGCGGTTGTGCATCCATAGGGATGATGGCTCCTGCACGCGCAAAGACCGGAATATCCTGGCTAGCTCTAAAGACTGTAAGCTTGCCTTTTCCTTCGTACTTCCAATCATGGAAGAAATCATACCAAACTCCGTCTGGGAACCAAACACTCACAGAAGCACTATGAAAGACCGGATCCAGCGATTCGGTAATTGGGGCCACCATGAGTTCACTACCAAAGAAATATTGATTTTTAGCCTCATAAGCCTCTTCTTCGTTTGGGTAATGGTAATAGAGGGGCTGAACCAAAGGCAGTCCTTCTTCATGCGTCGCCACATTCATGGTGTAAAGATAAGGCAGTAAGCTGTGACGCAGGCGCAAATACTGCTTCATCCAGCGACAAGTCTCAGGCGAGTAAAACCACGGTTCCTTGCTGTTAAAGGCATTACAAGAACTATGGAGACGATTGATCGGGCTAAAGACCCCAAACTGCAACCAGCGAAGAGCCAAGTCTTCATCATAGTAACCCCGCATATGGCCACCAATATCGTGACTCCACCACGTATAGCCGATATTTGAAGCTGTGCTGGTAAAATAGGGTTGAAAGGCTAGGGATTCCCAAGTCACAATGGTATCCCCTGAAAAACCGATCGGATACCGGTGGCTGCCAGGACCCCCATAACGCGATAAGATGAGACCAGCTTGGCCTTTTCGGCAATTGTCTAGATAATGATAGTGATTTAACAACCAAAGAGGATCCATCTTGCCATGACTTCCCTGTTGCCAATCAATCCACCAAAAGTCGACTCCTTGATTTTCCAAGGGATGGTGGACATCTTCGAAATAAGCTTCGCGAAAGGCTGGACTGTAAAAGTCAAAGCTAGCCGCTTCTTCTTTTTCAGTATCCAGTCCCAAGCGTTTTGCGACCATGGGATAAGCATCTTCGAAAGCGCGAATTCCATCTGCCGGATGGACATTTAAGGTCACCTTTAAACCACGCTCATGCAGGCCATTTAAGAAGGCAGCTGGATCAGGAATCAAATCCCGGTTCCAACTATAGCCAGTCCAACCACTTCCAAAGCGAGCAGGAATCGCCGTCTTGTGCCAGTCCATATCGATCACACTGACTGCAAGAGGCACCCCTTCTGCTTTGAACCGATCCATCAAATCTGTATACTCCTGACTGGTATAAGGCCAATAGCGACTCCACCAGTTTCCCAGAGCATAACGTGGCAAGAGGGGGGGCTGTCCTGTCAGATGGTAAAAATCTTTTAAGGCCCCTAGATAATCGCGCCCATAACCGAAGAAATACAGATCCACTTCTGGATAGGGCCGTGCTCTAAAACCGCTTTCGTCATCATACAAATAGGAAGCGGAATCGTCTAAAAGAGCATAACCGGCCTTGCTCAAGATCCCATCTTGCAACTCCATAGCCCCATCGACCTCGTCAAGTGTCCGACTGGTCCCCTTTAAGGTCTCCGGCTGAGCTCCATAGTGCCACCGGCTCCCATAGACTGCATACTGACCCTTGAGTTCGATATAAAGCCGATCCGGTGCAAAAGGTCCCTTTTCAAAATGGAGGTGGAGATGCTCTGTATGAAGGTCGAGAACAGCTTCTGTCTCTACAACCTCACAGGCAACAGGTCCAAAATCTCGATTTTGTACAACTTGCGTCTGACCATCTTCAAAAACACCATCCTCTGAGTATTCCAAGCGCACCAAGGATTCCGTTAATACGGAGATCCGATAGTTTTCTCCCTTTATCACTGGTCCTGCCATTTGTCTGTCCTCCTCTTTTTATAGGGCATCTGACTAGCCCTCTTTTCATCTGGTTCGCCTCACTAGGTAAGCGCTTACGGTTTTACTATAGCACTCAAAAAAAGGCCTGTCAACACTTGACAGAGCCTTTCCTAAAATTTTATAAGATCAACTTCCCCAATTGATCAAGAGATACATGAGACTCGAGCCAAACATATCTGCCAAGGCATGCATGAGGAAAAATGGCAAGAGATTCTTGACGACCTTGAAGACGGATGTTAGGTGAAATTATCAGTAGATGATTTCAGCAATCCAGGAAGTTCCATGACTAATTAAGATACAGAGGGCGTCTGCGGAGTAAAAATTAAAAATCATATTTCTGCAGAATCATTTCACCTATTTCAGTTAAAAAATAGGTGATCAACATTCTGAGGCCGGGACAAAAGTCCTAGCCTCTTAATTGTTTTTGGATTGTTGAGCAAGACGCAGTGGTTGAGTGGGCTCTACTACGCTGATTT
>CABKMC010000115.1 GCA_902373455.1 uncultured Streptococcus sp. | reverse complement strand
AGAATGCGCTTAGAGGTTTTCGCCAAAAGCGTTACTAGATAAGCGTAAGTCTTCCCAATACCCGTTGGCGCTTCAATAAAACTCGGAAGTGGCTGTTGCAAACTATCCTCGATATAGGCAACAAATTCTCTCTGCTCCGGATAAGCCTCCATTCCCAACAGCTGCATATTGAGTTCAAACTGTTCAGACAAATGACGACTTTCTAAAAACTGCTGTGGCTTTCGCAGATAGAGACCATGAACTTCTACTAAATGAGCTGGTAAAAAAAGGCTACTGTCTTCAAGCGCATCTTCTATTAAGAGTCGTGATTCATAAATCAAACAATCTGCCATCGAAAGAAGTTTTTCGATCAATCCTCTTGGCAAGCTCGCAATTTTCTCTCTCAATTTCAACAGCAGCTGAGCTGTTGCCATAGCATCCGCTAAAGCAGAGTGAGCATGGTGCAACTCAATTTCCAGTTCAGCCGCAAGCGCTCCTAAATTGTAGCGTTCTAAAGTCGGATAGAAAATTTGAGACAATTCAACCGTATCAATCCGAGGAGTCGTTAGCTCAAATCCTTCCCAAAAGAGGGCTTCTGCCAATAAATTCGCATCAAATTTGACATTATGGGCCACAAAGACGGCATCTTCTATTAATTCAAAAATTTCTTTTGCCACTTGTGCAAACTCTGGAGCTTTTTTCAAGCGAGCATCTGTCAGGCCAGTCAATTGTTTGATATGCTCATCCAATCGTTCATGGGGATTCACATCCGTCTCATAGGATTCTATAATCCTCCCATCTTCGATGATGACAATCCCAACCTGAATGATCTTAGCATTGCTTCCAGCACTGGTCGCTTCCAGGTCCACAATGGCATATTTCCGTTTCTGTCTTGTCATAATACTTAAAATTATATCACGTTTGAGCAAGCTCTGCAGATTTTTTTCTCCTTTCGTGCTGACTTCAATCCTGTTATTTTCCTCGCAATTTGATACACTATTCTAGAAAGGAGTCCTTATGAAAATCTATCGTACCGTTAATCCTGTAGCTTATGAAAACACCTACTACCTTGAAAATGACCGCTCCCTCATTCTTGTCGATCCAGGGAGCGACTGGGCGACCATTCAAAAACAAATAGATCGCATCGGAAAACCAATCGTAGCGATTCTTTTAACCCATACGCATTACGATCACATTATGAGTCTTGAAAAGGTTCGTCAGACCTATCATTTCCCACCTGTTTATGTCCATTCAGCAGAAGCCAGCTGGTTGTCTTCTCCTGTCGATAATTTATCTGGTTTGGATCGTCATGCGGATTTAGAAGATGTTGTATGCAAGGAGGCCGACTTCCTTTATGACATTCGCTCCGATTACCAAATAGCCGATTTCCACTTTTATGTTTTGGAGACACCAGGCCACTCTGCAGGAGGGGTCTCCATCGTCTTTCCTGAGGATCACCTGGTTCTATCTGGTGATGCCCTTTTTCGCGAAACCATTGGACGGACCGACCTTCCGACAGGGAACGCGGCACAGTTGCTTAGCAGTATCAGAGAAGAGCTCTTTACCCTTCCATCTTCCTACACTGTCTATCCCGGTCATGGCCCTGAAACTTCTATTGGTCACGAGAAGATGTTCAATCCTTTCTTTAGACAATCCTAAAGAGTCCTTATCATCCTTCCTGTCCTCATAAAAGTAGACAAAAAAAGCAAGTATGAACTTGCTTTTTTATTATATCTTAAGAAAACGTCTCATGGAGATTGAAGAACCAATCGCTCCAATCAAAATTCCTAATCCAAAGAGGCCACCGACCATGATCGGTACCAAGAGATGAGGACTATAGAGATACAAGTTTTGATCTGCCAAGTTATTGTTCATTGACGTATAGACAACATTATAAACATAGAAGACCAAAGCTGAAGGAACCAAGGCTCCCAAGAGACCGATCCAAGCACCTTCTAAAAGGAATGGTGCACGAATATAGCCATTTTTTGCTCCTACCAGTCGCATAATCTTAATCTCACGACTACGTGAAATGATGGTAATCCGAATGGTATTTGAAATCAAGAAGACTGCGATGAAGATCAATAAAGCTACACCAATCAAGCCCCAGTTTCGGATGAAGGTTCCAAGAGCAAACAAGCGTTGGGTATCGACCCCACCATCTTTAACCTCAGAAACTCCTTCAATTTTTTTAGCATCTGCTGAGACTTGCTTCACATATTTTGGAGCAGTCGTCTCTACATAATAAGCATCATAGAGAGGATTGGCATCTCCATCAAAAATCTTCCAGTTGTTCCCAGCCGTTTTGATCAGTTTATCATACTGTTCTTCCTTGCTAGAAAAATCAACCTTGTCGACATGCTTCATGGCTGTCAGAGCATCGTAGACCTTATGGTAGTTTTCATTGGTCACGGTTTGACCGTCTTTTTCAATCTGCTCGCTCTGATCTTGAATATCCTTGCGCATGTATACTACAACCCGCACACTGTTTTGAATATCATCTGAAAGCTTGATGGTATTGGCAATAACTGAGGCGAAAATAGCAACCAAGCTAAGGGTAATCATAACCGAGCTGACCGCTGCAATCGTCATCCAACCATTTCGTTTCAAGCTTTTAAGCGATTCGATTAAGTGTCGGAAAAATCTTCTAATCATCGTATCCGTACTCTCCTTCCGCTTCATCACGCACTACACGACCATTTTCAATCGCGATGACACGGTGACGTAAAGTATTTACAATCTGGCTATTGTGGGTCGCCATCAATACTGTGGTCCCTTGCAGATTAATCCGCTCCAAAAGATTCATGATTTCCCATGAATTATCTGGATCCAAGTTACCAGTTGGCTCATCCGCAATCAAGACTTTCGGATTGTTGACGATCGCGCGAGCAATCGCAATCCGTTGTTGCTCCCCACCGGACAATTCATTTGGGAATGAGCGGACCTTGTGTTTCAACCCAACAAGATCCAAAACTTCCATCACACGCTTTTTAATATTGCGACGGCGTTCACCGATAACTTGCATTGCGTAGGCAATGTTTTCATAAACGGTTTTCTTTGGAAGCAATTTATAATCTTGGAAAACCACTCCTACATTGCGTCGCAACATAGGAATATCGCGTTTTTTGATTTTATCCAAATCAAAACCAGCTACTTTTAAGCTTCCTTTATCGTGTTTGACTTCACGGTATAAAAGTCGAATAAAGGTCGACTTCCCTGCACCAGAAGGTCCTACAATGTAGGCAAATTCTCCTGGTTCAATTTGGACAGAGACCCCGCGAAGGGCCGTCGTCCCGTTGTCATACTTTTTGACAACATCTTTCATTTCAATCATTGACATGTAATGAAATTCCTTTCATTCTTTTCTGGTTGATTCCCTCTAGGTTATTGGAGACGCCATTTGAGATAGGCATCAATAAAGCCATCGATATCTCCATCCATCACCTTATCCACCTGTGCTACTTCGTAGTTGGTCCGGTGATCCTTAACCATGGTGTAAGGGGTAAAGACATAAGAGCGGATTTGACTTCCCCAGGTGATTTCTTTTTTATCCCCTTTTAGAGAATCCACTTCTGCTGCTTTTTTCTCTTGCTCTAATTGGTAGAGTTTAGCTTGAAGCATTTTCATAGCACGATCACGGTTTCCGTATTGGGTCCGATCCACGGTGGATGCCACTACAATTCCTGTCGGAATATGGGTCAAGCGTACACCTGTAGAAACCTTGTTGACGTTTTGTCCACCAGCTCCACCAGAGCGGAAGGTATCCATCTTGATATCATCATCACGAACTTCAACTTCGATGGTATCATCGAGTTCAGGCATAACCTCAACTGATGTAAAGGACGTATGCCGACGTTTAGCAGAATCAAATGGAGAAATTCGAACCAAACGATGTACCCCCATTTCAGATTTCAGAAGACCGTATGCATGTGGCCCTTCAAAGGATAGGGTCACAGACTTAATTCCAGCTTCATCTCCAGCCTGATAGTCCAAGACTTCAACTTTGAAGCCATGGGCATTTCCAAAACGAGTATACATCCGAAGAAGCATGTCACCCCAATCCTGAGCTTCTGTCCCTCCTGAACCTGGGTGGATTTCTAAGATGGCATTATTATTGTCATAGGGTTCAGACAATAGCAAGGTCATCTCATAGCTGGTCATACGTTTATCCAGCTCCTCCAACTTCTCGATCAATTCTTCCTTGACCTTGCTATTGTCTGAACCCTATGACAATAATAATGCCAT